>JAITMN010000264.1 GCA_031277355.1 Nevskiaceae bacterium
GCCACCTGCCCCGGTTCCAGTTCCCAGGTGTTCAGAATCTTGCCGCGCAATGGCATCACCGCCTGCGTGTTGCGATCGCGCGCCTGACGCGCCGAGCCGCCGGCCGAGTCGCCCTCAACCAGAAACAACTCCGAACGGCGCGGGTCCTGGCTGGTGCAATCGGCAAGCTTGCCGGGCAATGCCGGCCCGGACACCGCGCGCTTGCGCGTGACGCGCTGCGCAGCCTTGGCCCGCTCCTGCGCGTTTTCGATGGCGTATTGCGCGATGCGCTCGCCCGCATCCGGATGCTGATTCAGCCACAGCGCGGTGGCGTCGCGCGCATAACCTTCGACAACGGCCGCCGCTTCGCGCGAACCCAATCGCTCCTTGGTCTGCCCGGCAAACTGCGGATCGCGCAGCTTGATCGACAGCACGAACGACACGCCGTTCCAGATATCCTCCGGCGCAAGCTTCACGCCACGCGGCAACAGATTGCGAAACTCCGCGAACTCGCGCACCGCCGCGCACACACCGCCGCGCAATCCGTTCACATGCGTGCCGCCGCCCACGGTGGGAATCAGGTTCACATAGCTTTCGGCAACCGGGTGCGGCAAATCCGGCGCCCAGATCAGCGCCCATTCCACGGCATCCTGCGCACCGCCCTGCTTGCCGGTGAGCGGTTCCTTGGGCAAACGCTCGGCTTTGTCCAGATGTTCCAGCAGGTATTCGCCCAGCGCGCCGGTGTAGAACCATTCGTCTTTTTCGCCGGTGGCTTCGTTCTCGAAGCTCACGCGCAGACCGGGGCACAGCACGGCCTTGGCTTTGAGCGTGTGCCGCAGATCGGCAACCTGGAAGCGGTCGGAGTCGAAGAATTTGGGATCGGGCCAGAAGCGCAGACGGGTGCCGGTGTTCTTCTGCCCAACCGTATCGACCTGTTCCAGCTTCGAGGAAATCTGCCCGTTGCGAAAACCGATGTTGTATTCCTTGCCGCCGCGACGCACCCAGCAATCCAGTTGCCGCGACAGCGCATTGACCACCGACACGCCCACGCCATGCAATCCGCCGGAGAACTGATAGTTCTCGCCGGAGAACTTGCCGCCCGCATGCAGCCGCGTGAGGATCAATTCCACGCCGCTGACCTTTTCTTTCGGGTGAATGTCCACCGGCATGCCACGGCCATTGTCGGTGACTTGCAGCGAGCCATCCTTGAACAGCGTGACGTCGATCTGGTCGCAGTGACCGGCAAGGGCCTCATCGACGCTGTTGTCGATCACTTCATGGGCAAGGTGGTTGGGCCGGGATGTGTCCGTGTACATGCCGGGGCGTCGACGCACCGGATCAAGGCCGGACAGCACCTCGATATCGGATGCGCTGTAAGACGGAGTCATGGGACGCCATGATAACAGCACGCTGCACGGGATCGACGGATGCGGCGCGGAACTCTAGACTTGACATTCATCAACGCCGTTACTCCACAGGAACCCTCGCCCCGATGGCACGCAAATCACGCGACGATGCGGCTTCGCAGCCGGACTTCGAGCAATCGCTGCAACAACTCGAAGCATTGGTCGAACGTCTGGAGCGCGGCGATCTGCCGCTGTCTGAATCGCTGAGCCTGTTCGAGCAGGGTGTGGCGCTGACTCGCCAATGTCATGCGCGGCTCAGTGAAGCGCAGCAGCGCGTGGAGATTCTGCTGAAGGAAGGCGGCGCGGCGCGTCTGGCGGATTTCACCGCGCAAGGCGATCTGCCGGGCGAGGACTCGTGAGCGCAGCGCCAATGGATGCGGGCAATGATTTTCAGTTGCGGCTGAAGCGATGGCGTGAACGCTGCGAGCAGCAGTTGGAACGGGTGCTGGACTCGCGCGACCGGCTCACGCAGCGATTGCACGAGGCGATGCGCTACAGCACGCTGGGCGGCGGCAAACGTCTGCGTCCGGTGCTGGTGTACTGCACCGGCGAAGCGCTCGGCGCTGATGCCGCCGCGCTCGACAATGCCGCCGCAGCGGTGGAGTTGATCCATGTGTACAGCCTCGTGCACGACGATCTGCCCGCGATGGACGACGATGATCTGCGTCGCGGCCGCCCCACTTGCCACAAAGCCTTCGACGAGGGCACGGCGGTGCTGGTCGGCGATGCGTTGCAGGCGCTGGCCTTTGAAGTGCTGGCGGGCAACGACGACTCGCATCTGGCACCTGCGCTGCGGTTGGCGCAATTGCGCGCACTGGCCTATGGCATCGGCGTGTATGGCATGGCGGGCGGTCAGGCGATTGACTTGGCTGCCGTGGGCAGCACACTCGATGCGCCCAGCCTTGAAACGATGCACCGGCGCAAGACCGGCGCGCTGATCGAAGCCAGCGTGCGTCTGGGTGCGCTGGGCGCGGGGCTGGCAAGCGGAGCGCAATTCGATGCGCTGGCGCGTTATGGCGCGGAGTTGGGTCTGGCCTTTCAGATTCACGACGACGTGCTCGACGTGGCCGGCGACGCTGCGCAGTTGGGCAAGCTCACCGGCGCGGATGCGGCGCGCGGCAAGCCCACGTATCCGAGTCTGCATGGGCTTGAAGCGGCGCAGGCGCTGGCGCTGCATCATCGCGATCAGGCGTTGGCGGCGCTCACACCATTGGGTGAGCGCGCGACCACGCTGCGCCAGTTGGCGCATTACGTGGTGGATCGCAACAACTGAGCGGCCCAACGGCTGACGAACAGATTGGCGTCGCCAAACCACCGCGACGCCAATCCCTTGCGCCGCTGCGCTACTTCTTCGCCGGGGCTCGTTTGGCCGCTTTTTTCCTGGCCTTCTTTTTGGCCTTTTTGCCCTTGGCTTTGGCTTTGGCCTTTGCCTTCGCCTTTGCCGCTACTTCGGCCTTCGACGTGCGGCGAATATCCTGCGCATGCGCGCGGGCGTAACTTTGAATGTCCACGAACTCACCGGCCGCGTTGCGAACCGCGTAGAGCTTCTTGCCTTTGGAACTGCGAAGTACCGTGCGCTTGACCATCCGTGTGCCTCCCTGACCGCGCCTGTTGCGGTGTAGCGCGACAATTGCACGACGACGGCACAAAAGTCAAAGCGCGCCACGTTCAGGCAAGCGTTCTGTTCGGTCTCTGGGTGAGGCTGGTAGACTGCACGAATGGGCGAACCTCTTTACCCGTTGCTGGACCGCGTCCAATCGCCCGCTGATCTGCGTGAACTAACGCTGGCCCAGCTTCAGCAATTGGCCGATGAACTGCGTCAGTTCCTGATCCAGACCGTGGCCACGCGCGGCGGACATTTCGCCGCCGGACTCGGCACCGTCGAACTGACGATTGCGCTTCATCATGTGTTCGACACGCCCGAAGATCGCCTCGTCTGGGACGTGGGCCATCAGGCGTACCCGCACAAGGTGCTCACCGGGCGGCGCGAGCGTCTGCAATCCATCAAGCAGGCCGGCGGCCTTGCGCCCTTCCCAAGCCGCGCCGAAAGCCGTTACGACACCTTCGGCACCGGCCATTCGAGCACGTCGATCAGCGCCGCGCTGGGCATGGCAATCGCCGCTGCGCAGAAGGGCGAACAGCGCCGCGCCATTGCAGTGATCGGCGATGGCGCGATGAGCGGCGGCATGGCCTTTGAAGCGCTGAATCATGCGGGCGCGTTGCCGAACAATCTGCTGGTGGTCCTGAACGACAACGAGATGTCGATCTCCGAAGGCGTGGGTGCGTTGTCGCGCTACTTCGCCCGCGTGCTGGCCGGACGCATGTATCTGTCGCTGCGCGCGGGTGGCAAGAAAGTGCTGTCGCCGCTGCCCACGATGCGCAAACTCGCGCGCCGCTCCGAAGAACACTTCAAGGGCATGGTGTTGCCGGGCACGATGTTCGAGGAAATGGGTTTCAACTACATCGGCCCGATCGACGGGCACGATCTCAAAGCGCTCGTGCCGGTGCTGCGCAATCTGCGCACGCTGCAAGGCCCGCAGTTTCTGCATGTGGTCACGCGCAAGGGCAAGGGTTATGCGCCGGCAGAGGCCGACCCGATCAAGTGGCATGGTCCGGGGCCTTTTGATCCGGGCAGCGGCACGATCTTCAAGGAAAAGGCCACTGGCCCCACTTACTCGCAGGTGTTTGGCGATTGGCTCTGCGACATGGCAGAGCAGGATGCGCGCATCGTTGGCATTACGCCTGCGATGCGCGAGGGTTCGGGGCTGGTGGAATTTTCCAGGCGTTTTCCCGAACGCTATTTCGACGTGGCCATCGCCGAGCAGCATGCGATTACCTTCGCGGCAGGTTTGGCCTGCGAGGGATTGAAGCCGGTGGTGGCGATCTATTCCACGTTTCTGCAACGCGGCTACGATCAACTGATACACGACGTGGCGCTGCAAAAGTTGCCGGTGGTGTTTGCGATAGATCGCGCGGGTCTGGTAGGCGGCGATGGCGCGACGCATCAGGGTGCGTTTGATGTCGGCTTTCTGCGCTGTGTGCCGAATCTGGTGTTGATGACGCCTTCGGATGAAAACGAATGTCGGCAGATGCTGTATACCGCGACCACATTGCAGCAGCCTGCGGCGGTGCGTTATCCGCGCGGCAGTGGTCCGGGCGCGGTGATCCAGAAGCAAATGACGGCGCTGCCGGTGGGACGCGCGGTGATTCGTCGCGAGGGGCGTTGCGGGCTTGCGATTTTGAACTTCGGTGTGTTGTTGCCGGCGGCGCTCACTACTGCCGAAGAACTGGATGCTACGGTGGTGGACATGCGTTTCATCAAGCCGCTGGACACCGACACACTCACACGCATCGCGCTGCGCTCGCGGGCGCTGATCACGCTGGAAGAAAACGCGGTGGCCGGCGGCGCGGGTTCGGCGGTGAGCGAGGCGTTGCAGG
>JAITMN010000270.1 GCA_031277355.1 Nevskiaceae bacterium
TTGGAGCTTGATCCCAATTCAACGAAGTCGCTGTTCTACAGTGCGATTGCGGCGTTGGAGCGGCAGGAGTATCCGCTGGCGCGGGAGCGCTTCGAGCGCATGCTGGCCAGCAATCCGCCGCAGGAGGTTCGTCGCATCATCGAGCAGCAGATCGAGGCGCTGACGGCGATGGGCGTGGGCGGAGCGCCGACCGCCGATGCTTCGGTGGCGGCAGGGCCGAATCAGGGGGCGTCCGGGCAGGCCGCAGCGGGCGCTGGCGTCGGCGTGGCGCTCAATATTACCTTGGATGCCCAAGTTGCCGATAAAATCACCGCCGGTGCGCCGTTGTTCGTGATGGCGCGGGTATCCGGTCAGGCCGGGGCGCCCTTGGCGGCGCGCCGGTTGGAGGCCCGTTTCCCGCAGGACATCGACCTGATGAACAGCGATGCGGTGATGGGCGGCGGATTTACGCCGGGGCAGGAGTTGGAAATCGAGGCGCGCGTTGCCAATGGGGGCAGTGCGATGTCGCGTAGCGGCGATCCTTTCGGTACGGTCAAGGTGCGAGTGGGCGAGGAAAAAGGGCGCATAGCGCTCCACATCAATCAACTCAAGCCCTGATGGGTTTGAACGAGTCGTTTCATCTTTGTTGTTGGGGGGATTATATGAATATGCGATCTACGGCCATAGGCGTGGCCTTGGCGGTGACACTGGGACTGGCGGCCTGTTCCGGCCAGCAGTCCAATCAGTCTGCCGCCACTCAATCTGCCGACACCAGCGGTCAATGGCGCTCTCACGGGCGCGATGATTCCGAGCAGCGCTACGTTCCGCTGACGCAAATCAACGCCGACAACGTCAGTCAGTTGGGCGTGGCCTGGTTCGCCGATTTGGCCGAACGCGGTGGTTATCAAACCACGCCGGTGATGGCCGATGGCCGTCTCTACGTCACCACGCCGTGGAGCAAGGTCTACGCCTTCGACGCAAAGACCGGCGAGCAATTGTGGAAGTACGATCCGCAAGTGCCGCGCGAACTGGCGGCCACGTCGCTGTGCTGCAATATCTCCAATCGCGGTGTGGCGTACTGGAATGGCAAGGTGATCTGGGGCACGTTGGACGGCCGTCTGGTCGCCGCCGATGCGAAGACCGGCCAGAAGGTTTGGGAGGCGCAGACCACTGATCCGGAACTGGCGCTGTCGATCACCGGCGCGCCGCGCATTGGCGATGGCAAGGTGTTCATCGGTCAGGCTGGCGCGGAGTTTCATCAGCGCGGTTATCTGTCCGCGTGGGATGCCGAAACCGGCCAGAAGCTCTGGCATTGGTGGGCAGTGCCCGGCAATCCGGCCGATGGCTTCGAGCAGCCCGAACTGGAATGGGCGGCCAAGACCTGGAATGGCGAATGGTGGAAGACCGGCGGCGGCGCAACGCCCTGGGACGGCATCGTCTACGATCCGGAAACCGGCCTTGTGATCTTCGGCACCGGCAACGGCGCGCCGTGGCCTGCCGAAGTGCGCTCGCCCGGCGGTGGTGACAATCTCTTCACCTCATCCATCGTTGCGCTGGATGCCAAGACCGGCCAGTACCGTTGGCACTATCAAACCGTGCCCGCCGACAGCTTCGACTTCGACAACACCTCGCCGCTGACCACCGCCGATCTGACCATCGACGGCAAGAAGACGCATGTGGTGATGCAGGCGCCGAAGAACGGCGTGTTCTATGTGATCGAAGCGGCCACCGGCAAGGTGATCAGCGCGAACCTGTTCGTGCCTTCGGCCAACTGGCTCACCGGCTTCGACAAGGACAACAACTGGAAGCCGATACTGAACCCGGATGCCAACATCGGCAAAACGGGCAAGGGTTGGTTTGTCGTGCCGTTCCAGACGCATGTGTGGAATCCGCAGTCGTTCAATCCGGAAACCGGCTTGATGTATCTGCCGGCGCGTTATGCCAGCTACGGCATGGTGTCGGAGGCCGGCGCGAAGATGGGCAATCAATTGCTGTCGATCAACGTCGCCAAGCGTCCGGAATATGCGCCGCCGCAACTGGAAGGCGCGGGCATGTATCTGCTCGCATGGGACCCGGTGAATCAGCGCGAGGCGTGGAAGAATCGCGAAGGCAGCGGCGGTTCGGGCACGATGACGACGGCCGGCAATCTGGTGTTCCAGGGCACGGGTCAGCGCAACTTCAGCGCCTTCCGCGCCACCGATGGGCAAATGCTGTGGAGCACCGAGACGCAGGGCGGCGGCATCACCGCAGGCTCGATCAGCTATGAGCTCGATGGCACGCAGTACGTGGCCGTCGTGGCCGGTCAGGGCGCGGGCGGCGGTGCGCCGGCGCGTCTGCTGGTCTATTCGCTCGATGGCAAGGCGCAGTTGCCGGCAGCAGGGCCGCCGGTGGTGCCGGTGCTGAACCCGCCGGCGAACTTTGGCACGGCGGCGCAGTTGGCGCGTGGTCAGGATTTGTACACGCAGAACTGCACCATCTGCCACGAGAGCGGCGCACGCATGGGCAATTTCCCCGATCTGCGCTACTCGGCGATGTTGCTGGCCGCGCCGGCTTTCGAGTCGGTGGTGCTGGGCGGTGCGCTGAGCGAGAACGGCATGGTGTCGTTCAGCAAGGCGCTGAACGCCGAAGACGTCGAAGCCATCCGTTCGCATCTGGTGCGCGTAGCCAATGAACTGAAGGCCAATCCGCCGCAGCAAGGTGGTGGCCGTGGTGGTCAGGGCGGCGGGCGAGGGGCGGCAGCGGCTCCGAGCAATGCCCCACAACAGCCTGCTGCGGGGTTGCATCAGTAATCAGTAGCCAGCGCAGTGCCGGCGCTCAGCCTCTTCCCCACCCGCGTCTGGACGGCAAATCTTGCCGGGACGCGGGGCGGGGAGTTGAACACTCGACTGCTTCGCGAGTGCCGGCTACTGCAACAGGAAGACCTCGCGGGTCGGCGTTGGTCGCGGCGCAATTATCCGGGCGGATACACCTCGTATGCGTCCGCGCACCGGATGCACCGTCTGTCGCCGACCTTCGCGCGCCTGGAGCGCTGGATCGACAGCCAGGTGCGGCGCTTTGCGCAGGAGTTGCAATTCGAGCTGGGCGGCCAGAGGCTGGCGATGACCGACTGCTGGGTGAATGTGATGCCGCGCGGCGTGTCGCATGGCCTGCATCTGCATCCGCTGTCGGTGGTCAGTGGCACTTACTATGTGAGCGTGCCGCAAGGTTCACCGGGCTTGAAGTTCGAAGACCCGCGACTGGACCGCTACATGGGCGCGCCGCCGCGCAGCGAACCGGCCGCAGTGCGTAATCGCATCTGGGTCACGCTGCCTGCGGCGTCGGGTGGTTTGTTGCTGTTCGAGAGCTGGTTGCGTCATGAGGTGCCGGCCAATCCGGTACGCGCGCAGCGCATCAGCATCAGTTTCAATTACGGTTGGGGTTCAACAAAGGGGTAGCGATGAAAGACAACGATAAAACCGGCCGTGGAATGGATCGCCGGCAAGTATTGGGGGCGCTGGCCATTGGTGCTGGCGCTGCAACGTGGATGGCGCAGTCGGGCGTGGCCCAGGCCGCTGCGGCGCAGCCTGCGGGCGGTGCGCCGCCTGCTGGGGGGGCGCCTCGCAGAAATCCGGGTGATCCGGTGCTGGGCACGCCGCCGCCTGCCGGTCAGCGCCAACAACCCACGCTGCCCGATCTGAAGGGCAGAACCGTCTACATCACCGGTGGCAACACCGGCATCGGTCTTGGCATTGCCCGTGCGGCGGCCAACGCCGGCATGAATGTCGTGATGGGCTACATTCAGGACAATCAGGTGGAACCGGCGCTGAAGCTGTTCAAGCCCGATCAGAAGGATCGCGTGATCGCGATTCGTCATGACGTGACCGACCGCGACGGCTGGGTGAAGCTGTTGGAGCAGATCAACGCGAAGTTCGGCAATCTGCATCTGCTGGTGAACAACGCCGGCATCAAAACGCTGCGGCAGGCCAGTCAGGTGGATTTCGGTGGTTGGGATGCGGCGGTGGCGGTGAACTTCACCGGCATCTACAACGGCTGCAAGTCGGTGATCCCGCACATGCTGGAACACAAGGAAGGCTCGCACATCGTCACCACTTCTTCGATGGGCGGCATGCTGCCGGGCGTCAATGCCGGCGTTTACACGGCCACGAAGTTCGCTGCGGTGGGCATCATGGAAGCGCTGCGCGTGGAGTTGATGGGCACCAACATCGGCACGTCGGTGTTCACGCCGGGCGGCGTCAGCACCGACAACATCCTCTCGGTGGAGGGCGGCACGGTGGTGTCGATGGACCCGCTGGAAGCCGGCGAGCGTGTGCTCAATGGCGTGAAGAACAACGACCTGTTCATCTTCTCGCATCCGGAGTTCAAGCCCGGCATGCAGGAGCGCTTCGACGCGATTCTGGCGTCGGTTCCCGATGAGCCTTTCCCGGCGGATCGGGCCAGAGGGCAATTGCGCGTGCTCACCGCGCCGCCGTATGCGCCGGAAATCGCGCACCGGCGGCAGGGGCGAAAGAGCTATCGCGCCTGAGTCATTTGAGTCATCGCATCGCTGGCGCGGGTTGCCGGCCTTTGCTTTTCGCAGAGGCTTCCCGCGCCAGCAGCGCGCGTTTGCGTTCAAGGCCCCAGTGATAGCCGGTGAGTGAGCCGTCGCGCCCGATCACGCGATGGCAGGGCACCAGCACCGCCACCCGGTTGCTGCCGCAGGCGCGCGCCACGGCGCGCACGGCCTGCGGTCGGCCCAATTGCGCGGCCAGTTCGCCGTAGCTGATCGTCGTGCCGGGCGCAATGCGTTGCAGCGCCTTCCAGACCTGCGTTTGAAAAGCCGTGCCGCGAATATCCAGCGGCAGTTTCGAAGGTTTTGCGCCGTTGTTCATCAGCGCGACGAGTTGCTTCACCCAGCCACGCAGTTGCGCATCGCCGGCTTCGATGTGCGCGTGTGGAAAGCGCCGAAGCAATTGCGTCTGACCTTCTTCGGCTGTCAGAAATTCCACTGCGCACAGCCCGCGATCCGTCGCGGCGACGAACAGCGGCCCGAGCTTGCAGGCCGCGTGAGCGTAGCCAATTCGCTCGCCGGCATCGCGGTGTGATCGTGTTGAGCGCATGTGCAATTCCCTGGTGGATTTGGTCATCCTTC
>JAITMN010000271.1 GCA_031277355.1 Nevskiaceae bacterium
GGCGCGGTGTAGAGATAGCCGCGCTGACGCACCACTTCGTAGCCCAGCAGGTGCAGCCAGTCGCGCACGCGGCCTGCGCCCAGGGGTTCGATCAGCCCCTGCGGATAGCCGCTGCCGGAGGCGCGCGAACGCAGGCCCCACAGGCTCCACGGGTTGAAGCCCATAACGATCAATTGCCCCTCGCCTACCAGCACGCGGTCGGCCTCGCGCACCACGGCCTGCGGGTCGGCGTGAAACTCCAGCGTGTGCGGCAGCAGCACGGCGTCGATGCTGGCGGTCTGCACGGGGAGCTGGTCGAGCCGGGCCACCACATCCACCGCGCCGCCAGCGCGCTCGGCGATGATGGTCTGACGCCGCGTGCGGCTGGCCGAAAGCAGTTCGCGCGATGCGCCCCAATGGCCCAATTGCAGCAGTTCGAGACCAAAGACATCGTCGAGCAGACCTTGCAGCAATTCGGCCTCGCCCAGCAACAATTGCCGGCCCAGCGGGGTGGAAAGCCACCCCCCGGCGGTGATATCAGGCTGGTCCTTATGACAAGAACGTGGCAATTTTGTGATCCTGGCGGGCACAATCGCGCCCAGAGCAATTTTAGGCTGTCCGCCGGATTGCATCCACGACAATAGCCGGAGCGGGGGTTTGAGAGGATCGAAGCAACATCGAGCGCGTCGCGCGCTGACGAGCGCGCTTGTGCTCATCGCCATCGCGCTGGCCGGCTGCACGCCCGCGCGCATGCCGCGCTCTGCGCCGATTGTGCGGGATGCCGTGCCGGTGAGCGCGCCCGAATTCTTCGCCGCCGATGACGAAAACCTGGCCGCCTCGCTGCCGCCGTATCTGCTGCCGGAGCACACGCTGGCCGACCTTCCGCCGGTTCCCCGCGACCTGCTCGACCGGATTCGCGCCGGCATGGCGCTGCCGGAGTTGAAGAACACGCAGGTGGACCGTCAGGCGGCACGATTCAGTTCCAGTCCCGAATCGATTCAGAACACCTTTACGCGGGCGATTCCGTATCTGCATTACATCGTCGGCGAGGTTGAAGCGCGCGGCATGCCGCTGGAACTGGCGCTGTTGCCGATCATCGAAAGCGCATTCGAGCCTTATGCCTATTCGCGCGTACGCGCAATGGGGCTGTGGCAATTCATGCCGCTGACCGGCACTCAGTTCAGCCTGAAACAGGATTGGTGGTACGACGGACGGCGCGACGTGGTGGCCGCCACGCAGGCGGCGCTGAATTACCTGCAATACCTGCACGACAAATTCGATGGCGACTGGCTGCTGGCCATCGGCGCCTACGATTGCGGCGAGGGCACGATGGGGCGCGCGATTCGCGCCAATCAACGCGCGGGCAAGCGCACGGATTTTTTCAGCCTGAAGCTGCCGGCCGAAACGCGGCAGTACATACCGCGATTGCTGGCGATGGCGCGCATCGTCGCCAACCCGGAAGATTACAACCTCACGATTTTCGACATGGCCGATGAGCCGTACTTCGTTCGCGTGGACACCGGCGGTCAGATGAACATGACGGTGGCGGCGGAACTGGCGGGCATCTCCACCGAAGAAATGTACGCGCTGAATCCGGCGCATCATCGCTGGGCCACCGACCCGAGCGGGCCGCATTTTCTGCTGGTGCCGGTGGAGTCGGTTGAACGATTCGAGCAGGGTCTGCAACAGATGACGCCGGACGAGCGCATGCGCGTGGAGCGTTATCAGGTGAGCGCAGGCGACACGCTTGCGCAGATCGCCACGCGCTTTGGCACGACGCCGCAGCAGTTGCAGATGCTGAACGATCTGGACGCAAAAGCAAAATTGCAGCCCGGCGATGAACTGCGCGTGCCTTCGTCGGTAACGACGCTGCCGGAGAAGGTGCTGCTGGCCGCAGCGCGGGCCGATGCGCGCACGCGGATCACCGGCTCCTATGTGGTGCGCCGTGGCGATACGTTGTGGAGCATCGCCCGGCGCAGCGGCATGAGCGTGAATCAACTCGCGCGGCTCAATGGCCTGAATCCCAAGGCGGTGCTGCGCACGGGGCAGAAGCTGGACCTGGAAGGCAAGGCGGCTACGGCTGCGCAGCGTGCCACGGGCAGCGCGGGTTCCTGACTACGGGCCGCGCCCATGTATCATGGGCAACTGGCCGCAGCACAAGGGCCGTATCGCAAGGGGTTTTCATGGGCATGCTCACTGGCAAGCGCGCGCTGATCGTTGGCGTCGCGACGGATCGTTCCATCGCTTGGGGCATCGCCCAGGCTCTGCACGCGCAAGGGGCTGAACTTGCCTTCACCTATGGCGCTGAACGGCTGAAGGATCGCGTTACGCCGCTCGCGCAATCGCTCGGCTCGACGATCATCCTGCCGCTGGATGTCACCGTGGATGCGCAGATCGACGCGGTGTTTCAAGCGTTGCAGGCCAACTGGGGGCAGCTTGATATTCTCGTTCATGCGGTAGCCTATGCGCCGGCCGATGCGCTGTCGGGCGAGTTCGTCGCCGCGACGACGCGCGAAGGCTTTGCGCTGGCGCATGATGTGTCGAGCTACAGCCTCACCGCGCTGACCCGCGCCGCTGCGCCGCTGATGGCTGGTCGCGCAGGCGCGGTGCTGACGCTGAGCTATCTGGGCGCGGTGCGCTCGGTGCCTTCCTACAACGTAATGGGTCTTGCCAAGGCGAGCCTTGAGGCCAATGTGCGCTTTCTTGCCGCCGATCTGGGACCGAAGGGGATTCGCGTCAACGCCATCTCCGCCGGGCCGATCAAGACGCTGGCGGCGGCGGGTATTCCGGGCTTTCGCAAGATGCTCTCGCGGGTGGCGCAGACCGCGCCGCTGCGGCGAAACGTGACCACCGAAGACGTGGGCAAGGCGGCCGCATTCCTGTGCTCCGACATGGCCTCCGGCGTAACCGGCGAGATTTTGTATGTGGACGGCGGTTACAGCACGGTGGGAATGAGCTTTCCGGAAACTGCGGGCGGCGAATAGCCCGCAGTTGTTTCGCGCGCCCTTCGCGTTACTGAGTGAAGGCGTCGGGATTCTTGCTGATCTTCGCGTTGTTCACGACGCCGGCCAGATACGCTTCGATGCTGCGCAGTCCGTAGACCTGCTGCTCGCGCTGCGTGCGCAGCGCCTGGAACTGCGGATCGCCGATGGTATCCATGCGGGCCGACAGCACTTCCAGCACCGCCGCCGAACCATCTTCCATCTTCACCACCTGCCGCTGCGGCATGCCTTCCTGCGGACGAGGCAGCGCAAACGCCGCATCGCGCAGTTCCACCGGCAATTCAACGCCCATGCGACTGACGAACTCGGCGGCAGCCGGCGGAGTCTTCATCTTCAGGCCGGTGGCAATCTTGTCGAGGCTCTCGCCGCCCACGAGTTTGGCAAGCCCTTCTTCGGCAGCCGCCAGCGCCGCCGCCGCGCCACGTTCGTGAGTGAGCGATTCGACCACCTCTTCGCGCACTTCTTCCAGCGGCTTCAACGCCGGCGGCATGTGATCCTGCACCTGTACGATGATCAGGCGATCCTCGCCCTGCGGAATGGGACCGGCCACGCGGCGCTGATTCAACACCGTGTCGCTGAACACCTCGCGATTCAACTCGGCATCCGAGCCCAGCGGCAATCCGCCCGCGCCGCGCTCGAAGCGCTCGATCTCGCCGGTGCGCAGACCGAACTGCTGCGCCAATTGCGCCAGATTCGAACCGCCGCTTTCGATGCGCGATTGCAGTTCTTCCTGCCGATGGCCGAATTCATCGGCGGCCAGTTCATCGCGCACCTGCACGGTCAGTTCCGGCTTCACCTCTTCAAAGCTGCGCGACTCGCCGGCGCGAATGCCATCGAGGCGAATGATGTGATAGCCAAACTCCGTCTTCACCGGCGGGCTGATCTGGCCTTCCGTGAGTGCAAACAGCGCATCGGCAAACGGCTCCACATAGGTGTCGCGCGGGGCCCAGCCCAGATCGCCGCCCAGATCGGCCGAACCGCTGTCTTTGGAGTATTGCTTGGCGAGTGCGGCGAAATCTTCGCCGGCTTGCAGGCGTTTGGAGATGTCGTCGGCCAGTGTTTTGGCCTGCGCATCGTCGGTGGTGGCATCCACGGTGATCAGGATGTGACTGGCGCGGCGCGTCTCCGGTTCGATGAAGTTATCTTTCAGCGCATCGTATCGGGCGCGCACGGCCTCATCGGTAACGGTCACGTCCTGCAGCAGATCGGCCAGCGACAGCTCCGCGTAGTTCAAACGCACCGCCTCGGGCAGCGTGTACTGCGCTTCGTTGGCCTTGTAATACGCTTCCACCGCTGCGGCATCGAAGGCCGGGCCGGCGGAGAACTGATCGGCCGGCAACATCAGGAATCGCACTTCGCGCTGCTCGTCTTGCAGACCCAGCAGCCGGCGCATTTCCACGGGCGTGAGAAATTCGCTCGCGCCGATCACCGAGAGCAATTGATTGGTGAGCTGCGAGCGGCGCAGATCGGCCAGATAAGCCTCCTCGCTGATGCCCACGCGAGCCAGCAACTCGCGCGCCACGGCCGAATTGAACACGCCGTCGATCTGGAAGGCCGGCTCCGACTGGAAAGCCTCCGCCAGCGCCGCGTTGCTGACCGCATAGCCCTGCTTGCGGGCCTGCTGCTCGGAAGCCAGGCTGCGAATTTCGCCATCGAGCAATTGCTGCTGAAACACCTCGCGCTGCAATTCACTCAGATTGCCGCCGGAAGCCTCCATCAACTGCGGCAACTGGCGCTGCCAGGCGTCGTTGATCTCGGTGGCCGAAATCTTCTGCCCATTGACCTTCGCGGCATAGGTGCTGATGCCGAAGCCCACGTCCACAATGCCGTAAGCGCCCCAGGCGGCAAAAACCAGCGCCAGCGCGCCGAGCAGCAGGTAGGCCAGCCATCTTTGGCCCTTGAGCGTGTCACCGATGTTCTGCAACATATTTGGTCTGATCCGAGCCGACAGGTTTGACGGGGTGGGAAGTCTACATGCAACGCACCGGAATCGAAATCGACGACCTGATCGCCAGCCGGCCGCTTTCGAGCCTGCAATTGGGCGTAATCGTGCTGTGCGCGCTGGCGGTGATGTTCGACGGCTTCGACATGCAGACGATGGCCCTCACGGTGCCGGCGCTGTCGGCAACCTGGGGCGTTCCGGCGGTGACGTTCAGCACGGCGCTGGCCATCAGTTCGCTGGGCATGGGGCTGGGGGCGGCCTTCATCGCGCCGCTGGGCGATCGGCTCGGCCGCCGCACGGTGCTGTGCGCGACACTGCTGGTCCTGGCGGCCGGTTCAGCGGCCAGCGCGTTGAGTCACAGCCCCACCGAGTTGGTGGTCTGGCGCTTCATCACGGGCCTGGGGCTGGGCGGCAGCATGCCCAATGCCTTCGCGCTGACGGCGGACTATCTGCCGCGTGCGCGCCGCACCACGCTGCTGACGGTGATGTACTGCAACACCGCCACCGGCGCGTTGATCGCGGGGCTGTCTTCGCCGTGGCTGATCGGTCACTTCGGCTGGCAGGGGCCGTTCATCGCAGGCTCCGCCCTGCCCCTGATCGCCTGTGTGCTGCTGCTGATCGCCGCGCCCGAATCGCTGAAATTCCTGCTGCTACGACGGCCCCTGCATGCCTCGATCCCGGCTCTGGTGAAGCGTATCGCGCCGGATGTGAACGCGGATGAGGTGTACCTGCAAGCCCCGCCAACGACCGTGGCGGGCACGATTGGCGATCTGCTGCAACCAGTGTACCGCCGCCGCACGCTATGGCTTTGGCTGGGCTTCATGATGAACGCCTTTATCCTCTTCCTCGTCGTGAGCTGGCTGCCCACGCTGCTGGTGAGCGCGGGTTGGACGCAAACGCGAGCGCTGCAAGCCTCGGCGCTGAATCAGGTGGGCGGCATTCTGGGCGGACTGTCGCTGGCGTGGCTGATGACGCGGCTGGGCAGCGAGCGCGTGCTGAGCGCCGGTTTCCTGCTGTGCATGGGCGTGCTGCTGGCGTTTCTGGTGGCGCCTTCGGGATTCTGGACCTGGGGCGCGCTGCTGCTGCTCGTGGGCGCGTGCATCGGCGGCGCGCAGTTTGCGATTCCGACGCTGCTGCCGGCCTACTACCCGCCGGCGATTCTCTCCACCGGCGGCGGCTGGGCTTCGGCGGCTGCGCGTGCCGGCGCCTTCGTCTCGCCGCTGATCGGCGGCCAACTGCTGGCGCAGGGCATGCAATCCACGCAGGTGTTGGCGCTGCTCACGTTGCCTGCGGCGATTGCCGCCGTGTCGATGCTGGTGCTGTCGCGGATGCGATCGTCTGTGGCGGCGGGCTAGAACCGAACGCGCACGCCTGCCCACGCGCCCAGCGGCGGCGCGGGGCCGAGAAAACGCGGATCGTCGAATTCCTCGAACACTTCATCGGGTTCGCCGAGCACGCCGAAGGTTTCGTAGCGGCGGTCAAATAAATTCTCGATGCGGGCAAATACACGCACCGCCTGGCTCACTGCAAATTCAGCGCGCAGATTCACGACGCCAAAACCGCCGGTAGGCTCCAACAGATTGGACTCATCGCCACGCAGATAAACGCCGGAGCGATAGGCGATGTCTGCGCCAATCGTCAGCGCGTCGGTGAAACGAATGTCAACACCGGCATTGAACTGATGGCGGGGAATGGCCGGTATCGTTGATCCCTTCGCAACGGGCAATTTCTCATTGTCGGGAATCAGCGGATGATTCGCGCTGTTGACGATGAACTGATCTGCGAATGTCGCGGCGATGGCGCTGTAGTCCACATGCCAATCCACGCGCCCCACACTCTGCTCGATGCGCAGTTCGATACCGGCGCGGCGCGTGTCGCCGACGTTTTGAAAGAAGCCCACATTGGCCTGCGGGCCGCCGGTGGTCTGAAACAGAATGTCGTTGCGATTGACCGTTACGAACGCCCCGGCATGCCAATTGAGCCGCGCTGCGCGATCACCCACGCTCGCCGAACCATCCGCGCCCAATTCAAAGCCATTGGCCACCACCTGCTGCAAGGGCGGATCGGCGAGAAACGAATTCGGCAGATTGCAGGGCGCGTTTTCGTCGGCGCAGGCCAGTTCCACCGCCGTGGGCGCACGCGCGGACTGCGACCAGTTGGCGTATGCCCTCACCTGAGCGCTTACTCGCCAGCTCAGGCCGGCGGCGGGTTTGAAGGCGCTCCAATCGTGTACGCCGTTCAATTCGGGACTGCTGAGGCTGTGATCGCGCAGACTGATGCGCGTGTGATCGTAGCGGCCGGATAGCGTCAGTGTCAGCGCATCGCTCAAATCCAGCGTGTCGATGAAATACAGGCTCCAATTGCGATTGCCGTTGCCCAATTCGGTGCGCAATTCATCGGCGAAGATGCCGGTGCGGTTGGTGGAGCGATCCGGCTGCAAACTCGCCACTTCGACGTCGGCGGCGAACGAGGCGGCGGTGTGCGCATGCGCCGCGCCAACGGTGAAGCTGTTGCGCCGCCCTCCAGACAATTGCGATTCGGCAGACGCCTGCACCGCCGCGCCCCAGGAACGCTGCCGGCGCGTGCTGATATTGTTGATCGCGTCCAATGACTGATCGCCCAATTCTGCCGGGATCGCATTGCCGCTCTGATCGCGCAACGGCTGATCGTCATCCTCTTCGCAGAGAAACTCGACGCCGCCTTCGATGCACGGTTCGAACACCGTGCCATCGCCATTGAAGGAATCGGAGTTCAATTGCCGCAGATAGACGTTGCCGGAAACGCGCCAGCCCGCCCACTGCGTGGAGGCTTCGGCAATCACCTGCGTCAGTTCGTTGCGCGTGCGATCAGGATGCGTGAACACCGCAGACCAGTCTTCGCGCAGCAATTGCACCGGCGCTGCGCCGTTACCGCTCATGTCGCTGTTCACATGGGCGGCGGACAGATCGAAGGTGGAATCCTCGCCGCGCCAACCCACTGCGCCATACCAGCGCAGCGCGTCGGAGGGCGAGAAATCGCGCCAGCCGTCTTCGCGGAAATAGTCGATGTTCGTGTAGTAGCCCCAGCGGCCATCGTTGCCGCCGAACTGCGCAGTGCCTTCCATGCGACCGAAGGAACCGGCGTACACCTGCGCTTCATTGCGCGCGAACGTGAAGCCGTCTTTCATCCGCACCGACAGCGCACCGCCCAGCGTGTTGAGCCCGAACACCGGGTTCGCGCCCGACAGCAATTGAATCTCCTGCACCGCCGACAGCGCAATCAAATCCCAGTTCACCGCATCGCCGAAGGATTCATTCACGCGCATCCCGTTCTGATACACGGCCAGGCCCTGCGGCAACCCCAACAAGGGCGAAGCGGTGAAGCCGCGAAAGTTGAAGTCCGGTTGCAACGGGTTGTTCTGCGCGTGATTGATGCTGACGCTGCCGAAGCTGCGATTCATGAAGTCGCTCAGGTCCATCGCCTGCAGTGCTTCAAAATCTCCCGCCGAAGCGCTTTGCATGTCCACCGGGATGCGATCCGGCTCGCCGCTGCCGCCCAGCGGCGCAACGACGACGACGGGATCGAGCAGGGCGTCGCTCGATGGCGGCGCGGCAGATTGTGCAGCCACGGCAGCGCTGCCAGCCGATAGCAATACGAGCCAGACGGCCCGCCGGGATTCCAACATCAATGCTCTCAAGATTGGCCCTGACACGGCCCAAACAGGCAGGCCGGGCGGCCCAAAAGTGTAGAATTGTCGCCCGGAATCGGGATTTTTTCTACCACACAGCCACAAGCAGAGATGACGATGAGCACCAAAGCAAACATGGACATGGCGCGTCTGAACATGATCGACGCACTGGTCAACGAAGACCTGGCGGCCGACCGCTACCACGGCCTCGTGCTGAAGATCGCACGTGGCGGCGAGGTGGTGTATGAGAAGGCCATCGGCACGGCTGATGGCGAACGTCAGTTGCCGCTGACGATGAAATCGGTGTTCAGCATTTTTTCGGTGACCAAGGCGTTCACGAATCTGCTGGTGTTTCAGGCCATCGAACAGGGGCGCTTCTCGCTGACCACGCCGATCAGCAGCCTGATTCCCGAGTTCTCGGGTCATGGCCGCGAGAAAATCCTGATGTGGCATCTGCTGTCGCATCAGGCGGGCTTTCCGATCATCTTCGAAGTCGTGCCCGGCTGGCACATCGACAACTTCGCCGAGATTTCGCGCACGGTGGTGCAGGAGGTCAAGCCCGTCGATGCGCCCTGCGAGAAGGTGTCGTATTCGCCGCTCGTGAATCATGTGCTGATGGCCGAAGCGCTGCTGCGCACCGATCCGGGCAAGCGCAGCTACCGGCAAATCGTGCAGCAGGACATCCTCGACCCGCTGCAAATGCGCGACACCTGCGTGGGTCTGCGCGCCGATCTGAAACCGCGCAAGGTGGTGCCGGATTTTCGCGGCAACTATCCCATCGGTCACAAGAGCCGCAATGTTCCGGGGCCCAACGGCGCGTTTGAAGATGAGAAGGCCGAGATGCCGTGGGTGGGTATCGTGTCCACCGTTCCCGACATGCATCGCTTCGCCGAGATGTTTCGCCGTGGCGGTGAACTGGATGGCGCGCGGATGGTGAGCGAAGCGATGCTGGAACTGGCCTGCCGCAATCACACCGGCATGAAGGTGAACGAACTGTATGCGGCGCGCGGGCGCTCCGAAGGCATCGAGCCGGTGCCGGCGTACATTGGCCTGGGGTTCACGGTGCGCGGCGATACGTTGTGTCATCACATGTTCGGCACGCTGGCTTCACCCAACACCTTCGGCAACTACGGCGCGGGCACGACGCTGTTCTGGGTGGACCCCGTGCGCGACATCAGCTTCACTTGTCTGTCGGCCGGCGTGATGGATCACAACGCCAATACGCGGCGGTTTCAGCGTCTGGCCGATCTGGTGTTTTCGGCCGCGCGGTGATCGCGCTGCTGCATGCGCTGGCGGTTTCCACCGGCGTTGTCGCGCTGGCGGAAATCGGCGACAAAACGCAACTGCTGGCCTTCGTGCTCGCGGCGCGCTTTCGCCGGCCCTGGCCCATCATCATCGGCATCTTCGCGGCAACGATATTGAATCACGCGCTGGCCGGCGCGCTGGGCGGCTGGATTTCCGCCGTCGTGTCGCCGCAGGTGATGCGCTGGATTCTGGGTCTGGGCTTTCTCGCGATGGCGGTGTGGATACTGATTCCCGACAAGATAGATGATGACGAAACCAACGTCGCGCAGCGCTATGGCGTGTTCGGCACCACATTCGTCGCATTCTTTCTGGCCGAAATGGGCGACAAGACGCAGATCGCAACGGTGGGCCTTGCTGCGCACTATGCCTCGACGGTCGCGGTCGTGGCGGGCACCACACTGGGGATGCTGATCGCCAATGTGCCGGCCGTCATCATCGGCGACCGGCTCGCGGGGCGCATCCCGATGAAGCTGATGCACGGCATCGCGGCGGTGCTGTTTGCGGCGCTGGGCATTGCAACGCTCACGGGTCTCGGCGCGCGATTCGGGTTTTGAACGCCGCCGACGCGCGACCGCGCCCGTCAGACCCTCGTCAGTGAGCTTTGCTATAAGCTGCCGACCCATACGGCGCTCAAATCCATGCGAATCCTCGTTATCGAAGACAATCAACGATTGGCGCAACTCGTGGCCGACGGGCTGCAACGCCGTGGCTTTTCCTGCGACATCGCACTGAGCCTGCGCGATGCGGACAACTCGATGGCCACGGCAAGCTACGACGCCATCGTTCTGGACCTGGGCCTGCCCGACGGCAATGGCATCGACTGGCTCGGCGCGCGACGCCGCCAGCGGGAAATTCCACCGGCCATCATCCAGACCGCACGCGGCGCGCTGGAAGATCGCATCACGGGCCTTGATGCCGGAGCCGACGACTATGTCGTCAAGCCCGTGTCGGTGGATGAACTGGCCGCGCGCATCCGTGCGCTGCTGCGCCGGCCCGGCGCCAGAGCGCAGACGGTGCTCGAAGCGGCAACGCTGCGCTTCGACACCGCGACGCGAATCCTGCAATGCGGCGGCAAACAAGTGGACCTGTCACGCCGCGAAGCCGATCTGCTGGAACTGCTGATGCGGCGCGCGGGCGCGGTGGTGCATCGCGAAGCCATCGAGCAGGCCCTCTACAACTTCAACGAACCCGTCACACCCAATGCCGTGGAAGCCATCGTCTCGCGGCTGCGCAGCAAGCTCGACGACGCCGGCGCGCCACGAAATCTGCACACGGTGCGTGGCATCGGCTACATGTTGCGCGACAATGGCGCGTGATGCGTGAACGCTCCGTAACCTATCGCCTGAAACGCGGCCTGGCGCTGACGACGCTGGTGGGCCTGCTGCTGCTGATCATCACGGTGGTGTACTTCTACTGGAAGCCGATCACCGATCTGCCCTCGGCGCTGGCTTTCGATCGCGCGATCCGGGAAATGCTGGAGCACGTTGCGCTGCCGCTGATCATCCTGATGGGCCCGGTGCTGTTCGTGGGGCTGCGCGTGATTGGCAGCGCCTTCGCGCCGCTGGAAGAAGCCGCTGAAAGCATCGAAGCGGCGCGCGGCCAGGAGCGCGGTTTTCGCATCGACACTTCGCGCATGCCCACCGAAGCGCTGCCGTTCACCAACGCGGTGAACGATCTGCTCACGCGCCTCGATGATGCGGCCACACGTCACGAAGCCTTTGCCGCCGACGTGGCCCATGAATTGCGCACGCCGCTTGCGGTGCTGCTGCTTGAACTCGACCGCCTCGACAACGCCGACGCACTGCGCCTGAAAGGCGATGTGACCGCGATGCAACGGCTGATCGAACAATTGATGTTGCTCGCGCAACTGGATGCTTCGGCCGCCGCGCAAGTGGCGCTGGAACCGGTATCGCTGAAAGACGTGGCCACGCAGGTGGTCAGCTTCATGGCTCCGGAAATCATTGCAGCGGGTCGAATCATTGCGCTCGACACCAGCGGCGTTGACGTGCAAGACCCTGGATCGCCGATGCAGCGCCCCATCGTGCAGGGCCGGCGCGAAGCCCTTGCCGCCGCGCTGCGCAATCTGATCGAAAACGCGGCGCGCGTGACGCCGGTGGATGGCGCCATTCATGTGCGCGTCGGCCCCGGCGCAGTGATCGGCGTGGCCGACGAAGGCCCGGGCCTGTCGCCGGAACAACTGACAGACCTTGCAAGACGCCTCCGACGCGCGGATCATGCCAGTCACAACGGCGCGGGACTGGGCCTTGCGATTGTCGATCGCATCATCACCGCTCACGGCGGCAAGTTGATGACCGATCCGGACAAACGGGAACTGTCGCTGCACTTCTAGATAGAGCGACTCGCCAACACCGGCACGTCAAGGAAGATTATTCAACCACGGTCAGGAAGACATCAGTGTCGTTCGGTAAAACAGTTGCCATGACGAAGCGAAACCTCATTGTCACCGGCGTTGTCATGGCCGCGCTGATACTCGTTGGCGGATGGTTGCTTGCGAAAAACTCCAACCAGACGCCCGCCGTGGCCGAACAATCGAGCGCCGATTCGCAAGAGGCCGCAGGCGTGCTGATCGTGGATGCCGAACGCGCCGCCGTGCTGGGCATCACGCAGCAACCGGCCATCGCCGCCGCAGAAGCGCCGATTGCCGTGATTCCCGGCATCATTCAACCGCCGGCCAATGCGCGCGTTGCCGTGGCGGCAACCTTTCCGGGTGTGGTGCTGCGCACATTGGCGGTGGAAGGAGACACCGTTACGCGAGGACAAGCCCTTGCCATCGTCTCCAGCCGTGAAGTGCTGACGATGGGCGCTGATCTTGCACGCGCCAATGCAAGACTCGGCGTTGCCAAGGCCAATGCGCAGCGTCTGGCGCAACTGAGCCGCGAAGGCATCATCGCCGGTGCTCGCGCAGACGAAGCCAATGCCGCTGCGGCCGAAGCGCAAGCCGATGTATCGGAAAAAACGCGCATCCTCGCCATGGTGAATGCTCACGCAGAGGATGGAACCTATACGCTGACCGCGCCAATAGCCGGGCGCGTCACCACCGCGAGCATCCAGGCCGGCAACATGCTCGATGGTTCCACAGCGCCCTATGTGATCGACGCGGCAGATCGTTACGAAGTAACCGGCCAATTACCCGAACGTCTGGTGGGTGTCGTGCAACCGGGCATGAGCGTGTCGATTGCGCCGGATGTTACGGGCCGCGTCATCGCCGCAGGCACCACCATCGACGCAACGACGCGATCAGCCAGCGTGAAAGCCGAGA
This sequence comes from Nevskiaceae bacterium, assembly GCA_031277355.1. Lineage (GTDB taxonomy): Bacteria > Pseudomonadota > Gammaproteobacteria > Steroidobacterales > Steroidobacteraceae > ZC4RG30. The sequence goes on from JAITMN010000271.1 coordinate 13,176, forward strand.
TCACCGGCGGACCCGGCATCATCGCCGGACGCACCATCAATTTCTCCATCGCAGGTCCGGCTCCCAGCGACGCGGTGAGCGTGCCCACACGAGCCGTCACGATGCTGGGAGGCAAAGACATCGTCTTCGTCACCGCACCGCAAGGCTATGCGATTCGTGAAGTGACCCTCGGCGGCGCGACGGGCGATCAGATCGTGCTGTTATCGGGAGTGCGCGCGGGTGAACAGATCGTGACCGAAGGCATCAGCGCGTTGAAGGCGCTGGCGCTGTCGCAGTAAGGAGCGAAGTCATGTTGCGCTCTCTGGTCGCGGCCGCCCTCTCCTTCCGGCTGTTCGTGTTGATCCTCGCTGCGGCGATTGCCGCGCTGGGCGTCTGGGCATTCATCCATCTTCCGGTCGATGCCTATCCGAACATCGCGCCGACGCAGGTGAAGATCATCCTGAAGGCTCCCGGCATGACGCCCGAAGAAGTGGAAAGCCGCGTGATCACGCCGATAGAAATGGAGATGCTCGGCATCCCCAATCAGGCCATCCTGCGTTCGATTTCCAAGTACGCCATCGCCGACATGACCATCGACTTCAACGATGGCACCGATATCTACTGGGCGCGTCAGCAGGTGGCCGAACGTCTGGGCAATGTGATGCCCGATCTGCCCGCATCGGTCAGCGGCGGTCTTGCGCCGATTTCCACGCCGCTATCAGACATGTACATGTTCACGATAGAAGGCCCGCTGTCCTTGCAGGAAAAGCGCGAATTGCTCGACTGGACCATTCGCCCCGCGCTGCGCACCGTGCCCGGCGTGGCCGATGTGAATGCGCTGGGCGGTCATGTGCGCACCTTCGAGGTGCGGCCCGATCCGATTGCATTGGCCTCTGCGGGGCTTTCGATAGACGAACTGCGCGCGGCGATAGAAAGCGGCAATCGCAACGATGGCGCGGGACGCCTGACCATCGGCGAGGAAGCGTTGATCGTGCGCGCAGTGGGCGCGATACGCGACACCGCCGACTTGCAGGCGCTGGTGATCGCCAGCCGCAATGGCCGCGTCGTGCGATTGAGCGATGTGGCAACGGTAACCACGGGCAGTCTCACGCGCTATGGCGCGGTAACGAAAAACGGTGAAGCCGAAGCGGTGGAGGGTCTCGTGATCGCGCTGCGCGGGGCCGATGCGCGGCAGGTCGTCAATGGCGTGCGCGAACGGATCGAGGAAATCAGTCGCACACTGCCCGCCGACACGCACATCGATGTGTTCTACGACCGCTCCGACCTGA
>JAITMN010000342.1 GCA_031277355.1 Nevskiaceae bacterium
GCCAGGTTGGGGGCATTGTCGGGGGCGGCGGCGCCGTTGCTCGTGGACGTTTCGTCGGCCATGGGTCTTACCTCTATCGCTTCTTCAAAGTAGTAGTGTTTGAGAAATATTTACTGCGCTGTGCCGGTGAGCAGTGGGTCGAGTTCACCGGCCTGATCCAGCGCATGCGTATCGTCGAAACCGCCGATGTGCCGCTCGCCGATGAAAATTTGCGGCACCGAGTTGCGACCGCTGCGTTGTCTCATCTCATCGCGCGCACCGCTTGTCGCATCCACGTCGATTTCGGTGAAGGCCACGCCCTTTGATTCAAACAGCGCCCGCGCCCGCGCGCAGTACGGACACCAGGCGGTGGCATACATCACAACGGGTGGCGCGGCAGACATGAACCTTCAGCCCCGCCGCAGCGGAAGACCTTCGGCACGCCACGCCGCAAGACCACCGCGCAGGTTGAACACCTTGGTGAATCCGCCGGCGTGCAATTGGCGCGTGAGCTTCGTGGCCGCGTTGCCGTCTTCGCAGACCAGCAGCAGCGTGCGCTCTTTCAGACGCTTCAATGATTCGGCGGCGTTACCGATCTGGCTCGGGTCCAGATGCTTGGCTCCGCCGACATGCCCTGCGGCGTAGGCGTCCTTGTCGCGCAGATCGTAGACCTGCGCGCCCTGATTCATCAGCGCGATGGCTTCCTGCGGCTGCACCGCCGAATAGTTCTGACCCCGCGTCTTCAACTCGAAGGCGAGCACGGCCAGCGCCATCGCGCCGGCGAGACTGGCAAGGAAGGGGTGAAGCTGGATGTATTCGAGCAGACGGTCCATGAGGGGCGGGGTGGCTCAAAGCGGGCAGGGCGCGCATTATAGCCAGCAAGCCTTGAAGCTTCTTCGGACTTCCTTGCAATGAGCCCATTCACACGCATCGTTCTGCTTGGCAGCCTGCTGGCGCTGGCGGCGATGCCGGGTGTGACGGCGCAGCAGGACCGCCGCGCCCGCACCGAAGCCGATCTTCAGGCGGTGAACGCGCGGATCGAGCAGATTCGCCAGCAGGTGCAGCGCGATGCGGTGGAAAAGGACCGCCTGAACCGCGATCTGCGGGCCGCCGAGCAGTCGGTGTCCGGCGCGCGCGCCGCGCTGGCGAAGGTGCAGCAGGATCGGGCCGAGCGCGTGGCCGATCTGGCCCGCTTGGCCAAAGAGAAGACCCAGCGCGAATCCGAACGCGCGAAAACCCAGGCGGATTTGGCCGCGCAGGTGCGGGCGGCGTATTTCATGGGGCGGCACGAACCGCTCAAGTTGCTGCTCAATCAACGCAATCCGGCCGAATTTGGGCGCAACTTGGCCTACTATGGCTACTTCGGCCGTCAACGCGCCGATCAGATTGCCAAGATCAACGAGAACATTGCCCAGATAGACGATCTTACTCTCAAGATCGGCGAAGAAGAGAAGCTATTGGCCGAACTTGAGGGCCAGCGCGAAGCGGGGCTTGCCAAGCTCGACGCGGCGCGCAAGCAGCGCGGTCAGGTGCTGGCGACGCTGGAGCGCGACTCGCGCAATCGCACCGCATCGCTGAAGCGCTTGCAGGATCAGCAGGGCCAGTTGGAGAAGCTGCTGGGCGAATTGAACCGCGCGCTGAGCCGCGTCTCGCCGGTGGACCCCAACGACGCCTTCGCGAAGCTGCGCGGCACGCTGGCCTGGCCGGTGTCGGGCGCTCTGGCGGCGCGTTTTGGCGAGGTTCGCGCCGGCACGGTGCGCTGGAATGGGCTGCTGATCACCGCCGAGCGCGGCAGCCCGGTGAAGGCCATCCACGCCGGGCGCGTGGTCTACGCCGACTGGCTGCCCGGCATGGGCCTGCTGATGATCGTGGATCACGGCGGCGGCTACCTGAGCCTGTACGGACACAACGAAACGCTGTTCCTGCAAACCGGCGCGGCCGTGGAGACCGGCGACACGATTGCCGCCGCCGGGGATTCGGGCGGGCGCTCGGAAAGCGGGCTGTACTTTGAAATCCGGCGCGGCGGCAAGCCGGTGGACCCCGCGCCGTGGTTCCGGGGCCGCACGCCGCCGGCGCGCTGAACGCGCCCCCCTCGCGCTCGTCAAACTGCCAACTGCGTCAACTCACGCTGCGGCGCGCAGGTTCATTCTCGCCGCATGAGCGAACTGGAACCCTATGCCCGCCTGATCGGCTCGCTGCTGCCGCGAGCCGAAGGCGTCTGCCTGTTCAACGCCGACGGCCAACTGCATTGGAGCTGCCAGGGCAGCGCCGCGCCGGAGTTGTCGCAGGCGGTGAGCCTGTTGCTCGGCGCTTCGACCGACAGCGGCGAGGTGGGCGAACGCCTGCTGTTGAACGGGCAGTGGCCGGTGTACCTGCTCTGGATACGCAGCGACGCGGGCGGGCGGGTTGCCGTTCTGGCGATCACTTGGCGCGTCGGCGAGGCCGAACAGCCCACGCTGGCCTCCGTACACGAACGGGTGAAGCCGGCGCTTGAAATTCTGCGCCGCGAACTGCTGGCGCGCGAGCGTGTGGAATCGCTGCGCTCCTCGATCCGTGATCGTGACCGCGACCTCGACGTGCTGATGCTCGCCACCGCCACGCCCGAAGACAACGAGGGCGGCGACGTGCTCAAGGGATTGCTGCAACAGGCCAGCACGCGCCTGCTGTGCGAGTTCAGCGCGTTGATCGTGCCCGAGCGCAATCTGGTGATGATCAGCGCCGCCGAAGGCCGCAAGGCCGATACATCGGTGGTCACGCGGATTCATCGGCAGTTGTTGTCGCTGGCGCAGTTGCGCGGCGAGCCCATCATTCTGAACCGCGATGGTGAACTGCCGGGGATGTTGCTGTCGTGGCGCGTGTTGTCGTGTCCGGTGCGCAATCGCTCCGGGCGACCCTGCGGCATCCTCGCGATGTTTCGTGATCTGTCGCAGCCGGAGTTTCGCGAGCGCGATGCGCAGTTGGCCGATCGCCTGGCGCAGCGCGCCGCCGTCATCGTTGAGGCCAGCTTCGATTCGCTTTCGGGCCTGCTGACGCGGCCGAACTTCGAGCAGCGTGTGCGTGCCGCGCTGGCCGCGCGTCCGCCGCGCCGCGATGCGCCGTGGAGCGCGGTGTATCTGGACACCGACCGCATGCACATCATCAACGACAACTACGGCATGCACGTGGGCGACCGCCTGATCGGCAAGCTCGGCGAGATGATCCGCTCGCGATTGGTGCCCGGCGCACTGGCCGCGCGCCTGTCCGGCGACCGCTTCGTGATTCTGCTGCCCTCCAGCGCCGAGGATGCGATGGCTTTTGCCGAATCGCTGCGTCAGAGCGTGGCGATGCTGCTGCCCGCGCAATTCGGCGCCGATGCCGACGCCGGCTTCTCCGCTTCGGTCAGCGTCGGCGTTGCGGCGATCGACGAAGGTTCGATGGACTTCCCGCATGCGCTGGCCGCCGCCGAGGCCGCATGCAAGGCGGCGAAGGATCGCGGCCGCAATCGCGTCGAGGCTTGCCAACCCGGCGACACCAGCATCGTGAAGCGCTACGAGGACATGAACCTCGTGCCCGGCCTGCGCGCGGCCATTGTCGAAGGACGCTTGCGGTTGGAGTCGCAATTGATTGTGCCGCTGGATGTCTCGCAGCACACGATTCCCTATTTTGAACTGTTGCTGCGAATGGTGGACGAGAACGGTCAGACGCTCAGTCCGGGGCGTTTTCTATCGGCGGCGGTGCGCTATCAGTTGATGCCCGAGGTGGATCGCTGGGTGGTGCAAACCGCCGTCGAACAACTGCGCCCCTTTGCCCGATTGCTGGCCGACCGGCCGGCGATGTTCACGATCAATCTGTCGGGCCAATCGCTCGGCGAGGCCGATTTCCCCGACTTTCTCGTGGGGCTCATCAAGGACAGCGGACTGAATCCCAAAATTTTCTGCTTCGAGATCACCGAGACGGCGGCGATTGCCAACCTGCCGCGCGCCGAGGCGTTGATGCGAAGGCTGCGCGCAATGGGCTGTTCGTTCGCGCTGGATGATTTCGGCACCGGGCTGTCGTCGCTGGCGTATCTGCGCTCGTTGCCGGTGGACATCCTGAAGATCGACGGCAGCTTCGTGCGCGACATCCTGAAAGACCCGCGCGCCGAATCGCTGGTGCAGACCATCGCGCATCTGTCGCGCTCGATGAATCTGATCACCGTGGCCGAGTATGTGGAAACCGACGAGATTCGCCTGCGCGTGGCGGCGCTGGGCGTGGACTACGGTCAGGGCTTTGCCATCGCCCCGCCCGTGCCGCTTGCTGAAACCATCGCTTCGCTGGAAATGATTTCTTCGGTGCGCGTGGTGCCGGTGGCCGGCAAGTCCGAAGAGCCCGAAATCGTGCTCAGCGATGATCCCATCGACTTCGACGACTTTGACCTGGGGCCGAACGACGACACGCTGGAACGCCTACCGCCGATCCTGCGCGTTGGCTAGACTCGCAGCGTGGAACTGCTGCACCTGATTGTCGATTTCGTCCTGCACCTGGACGCGCACCTGGTAGAACTGGTGGCGCGCTTCGACCTGTGGATTTACGCCATCCTGTTTCTGGTGATCTTTGCCGAGACGGGTCTGGTCGTCACGCCCTTCCTGCCGGGGGATTCACTGCTGTTTGGCCTGGGCGCGCTGTCGGCGGTGGACACCAGCGGCACGTTGTCGGCCTGGTTGGTGGCGGTGCTGCTCACGGTGGCGGCGGTGCTGGGCAACACGACGAACTACGCCATCGGCAAGCGTCTGGGACGCCCGGTGTTCGAGGGCCGCTACCGCTTCATCAATCTGAAATATCTGCAGCAGACCGAGCAATACTTCGCGCGGCACGGCGAAGCCACGATCATGCTGTCGCGCTTTGCGCCGGTGATCCGCACGTTCGCGCCCTTCGTCGCCGGCATCGGCCGCATGCCGTACTCGCGTTTTCAGCGCTGGAATGTGCTGGGCGCGCTGCTGTGGGTGAACCTGTTTGTGTGGGCCGGCTATCTGTTCGGCAACATCCCGGTGATTCGAGACAACTTCGGCATCGTCACGATCGTCATCATCGTCGTCTCGCTGCTGCCGCTGGCCATGCTGGTGCTGCGCCAGCGCCGCGCGGCCTGACGCATGCGCGGATACGCTCTGCGGATGGACATCAACGCCGGTGTCAACGGCGTGTGGTCGGCGCTGACCGATGTGAACCTGCTCAAGCGCTGGCTGAGTCCGGATGCGCGCATCGCGCCCCGAGCGGGCGGCAGTTTCTTTGCGATGCCCGCTCCGGGTCTGGCGCGCGATGCGATGATCGACGTGTTCGATCCGCCGCGCCGCTTGCGGCTGCTGTATCTGCCGCCGCCGGACATGCCTTCTTTCGACGGCGTGATATCCGATGATTTTCTGCTCGACAGCGCAGGGGCAGGCACCATCGTGCGGGTGCTCGGGTCCGGCATGCCCGACCTGCCCGAATGGGATCAGCACTATCGTCAGGTGCGCGCGGCCTCCGAACGGGCGCTGACGCGGCTGAGGGTGCTGGTCGAATTGCTGGCGCGCAAGAGCCGCGCGTCAAGCGTTTCGGCGCCGGAGCAAGGGCCAAAGCAGCAGCAATAACAGCGCACCGGCGATGCCCCAGCCGGTCATCCGCAGAAAGTAGGCCGCCAGTTCACGCGAACCGGCCCCTTCCAGACCACCGGCCAGGCGGCTCGCGAACAGATTGCCCATCGCAAGGCTGGTGAACCACAGCCCCATCGCCTGACCGGCAAAGCGCTTGGGCGCAAGGCGCGTCGTGGCGCTCATGCCCACCGGCGACAGGCACAACTCGCCCAGCGTGTGCAGCAGATAGGTGAGCACCAGCCAGCCCGATCCGGCCAATGCGCCGCCGCCCAACACCTTCGCCGCGCCCACCATCACGGCAAAGCCCAGCCCCATGCCGGCAAGACCCAGCGCGAACTTCACCACCACCGGCAGATCGCGGCCGCGTGCGCCGAGGCGCGTCCACAGCAGCGCGGTCAGCGGTGCGCAGATCAGCACGAACACGGCGGGCACCGATTGAAACCACCCGGCGGGAACTTCAAAGCCGCCGATCATCCGCTGCGTGAAGCGCTCGGCGAACAGCGTCAGCGAGGAACCGGCCTGTTCGTAGCCGGCCCAGAACAGCGTGCTGGCCAGAATCAAGACACCCAGCAGCAGCACGCCGCGCCGTTCGGTGTCATCAAGGCCCGCGAAGAACAACAGATAAGCGAAGTACACGATGACCACCACCGCCATCCCCTGCATCGCCCCGCCCTGCAAGCTGATCGCCGACAACTGCAGCGCGCCGCTCCACAGCAGCCCCGCCAGCAACAGCACAACCGCCAGCGCCGCCCACAGCATCAGCCAGTGACGGCGCAGCCCCCTGCCCTGCGGCGCACCCGGCGGCCGCAATCCGGTATCACCCAGCCGCGATTGTGTGAGCCGGAACCACGCCAGCCCCGCCGCCATCCCCACCGCCGCCGCCGCAAAGCCCACATGCCAGCCAAGGCGCTCGGCCAGCAGCGCCACCACCAGCGGACCCAGCGCCGCGCCGATGTTGATCGCCATGTAGAACAGCGTGAACGCGGCGTCGCGGCGCGCGTCATCACCGCGATGCAGTTCGCCCACCAGCGCGCTGACATTGGGTTTGAGCAATCCGGTGCCGAGCACGATCACCGCAAGCCCCGCGATGAACGCACGCGGCGTGCGTGCAAGGGCCAGCATCGCATGACCCAGCGCGATCAGCGCGCCGCCCCAGAACACCGCTCGCTGCGCGCCGAGCAGCCGATCGGCCACCCAGCCGCCGGGCATGGAAGCGATGTACACACCGGCGGCGTACAGACCATAGATGGCCGTGGCGGTGCGATCATCGAGCCCCATGCCGCCGCCGGACACCGCGCCCACCAGAAACAGCACGAGAATCGCGCGCATGCCGTAGTAGCTGAAACGCTCCCACAGCTCGGTGAAGAACAGCGTCGAGAAGCCTGCCGGATGGCCGAGGAAGCGCGGCTCCCCGGGCGCGTGGTTCAAGCCGTTTCCTTGTTGTCGTCTGCGGTGGCGTCGACCGGTTGCTTGCGCCCCATCATCCGCGCCATCAGCAGCCCGGCCTCATACAGCAGCCACATCGGAATCGCCATCATGATCTGCGACAGCGGGTCGGGCGGCGTGAGCACGGCGGCCACGACGAAGATGCCGATGATCACATAGCCGCGCGATTTCTTCAGCGTGTCGATGTGCACCAGACCCGTGAGCACCAGCAACACGACGACCACCGGCACTTCAAACGCCACGCCGAATGCGAGGAAGGTGGTGAGCGCGAAATCCAGAAAATTGTTGATGTCCGGCATCATCTGCATGTTCGCCGGCCCCTTGGAGGCCAGAAAGCGGAACATCGTCGGGAACACGAATTGATAGGCGAAGTACACGCCCACATAAAACAGCAGGATCGACGACACCAGCAGCGGAATGGCAAAGCGCTTCTCACGCCGGTACAACCCCGGCGCAACGAAGGCCCATATCTGATACAGCACCACCGGCATCGCTGCGAACACCGCGAAGAAGAACGCCAGCTTGATCGGCGTGATGAACGGCGACATCACGCTGGTGGCGATCAGCGCGCCGGTTTGCGGCAGTTGCGCCACCAAGGGTTTGGCGAGGTTCTCGAAAATCTCGTTGCGAAAATAAATGGCCGGGGCAAATATCACCGCCACCGCTGCGGCTGCCTTGACCAGACGGTTGCGCAGTTCCAGCAGATGCGAAATCAGCGTGCCTTCGGCGAGCTTTTCAGTGGACTTGCTCATGCGGGGAGTCTTGGGTAGGCGGGCTGTCGACTGTGACCGCTTCGGAAGCGTCGTTGTGCGAGGGATCATCCGGCGAGGGGATGATGTATTCGGGTTCGGCCGCCATCGACGCGGCTTCGGCCTCCGGTGTGTAGACGTAGGCGCTGGGCGGTGTTGCGGTGAGATCGACCGCCGGTTCGGCGCTGGCCGCAGCCGCCGGGGCATCGCCCGCCGCAGCGTTGCCATCCGCAGGTGTTGCCGAACCCGCTGCGCCAGCCCCGCCATCGGCCGGCTTCATCGGCTCGCCGCCAAACTCCGGTGGCGGTGGAGGATAAGCAGGTGAGGCCGCCGCGGGCGCGGGTGTCGGCTTGGCCTTGGCCGTGCGGGTCAATTCCTCCAGATTCACTTCGCTTTCAAGCTGTTCGCGAAATTGCCGCGCCATGCTGCGTGCGCGGCCGGCCCACAGCCCCACCTTGCGCACGAGGCCCGGCAGCCGTGTGGGGCCCAGCACGATCAGTGCGACGATGAAGACGAGCCCCAGCTCGGAGAAGTCGACCCCGAACATCGAAACGGCAGGCGATGGTGGAAATGAACCGGGGGGCGATCAGGCCGAGCCTTCGCCGCCGCCCGATGTGGTCTTGCTCGAATTCTTCGCGTTTTCCGAGAATTCGGCATCGCCGGTGATGGATTGCTTGATTTGCTTGGCGACGTTTTCGCCCTCGCTTTCGCCCTCGTTCATCGCCTTTTTGAAGTTCTTGATCGCCGAGCCCACGTCACTGCCCATGGACCCCAGCTTTTTCGTGCCGAAGATCAGGATGACGACGCCCAGAACGATCAGCCAGTGCCAGATGCTCAATGAACCCATGACAACGCTCCATAAGGCCCCATGCGCGGGGGTCGTAAATGATAGTTCATCGGCCACCCGGTGGCACGCGCAACAGGAAAGTGACCGGGCCATCGTTTACCAGCGCCACCTGCATGTCGGCCTTGAAGATGCCGGCCTGCACCGGCGCATGCGCCTGCCGCATCCGCGCCAGCAGCGCGTTGAACAGGGCCTGCGCCTGCTCCGGCGGCGCGACGGTCTGGAAGCCGGCCCGGTTGCCGCTCGCGGTATCCGCCGCCAGCGTGAACTGAGGAACCAGCAACACATCTCCGCCAATCTGGCGTACATCAAGATTCATATGGAAGCGATCATCGGGGAATATGCGATAAGCCAGCAAACGTTCGGCCAGCCGGTCGCCGGCGGCGGCGGTGTCGCCCAGCTCCACGCCCACGAACACCAGCATGCCCCGGCCGATGGCCGCCACCGTCTGGCCATTTACGTCCACCTGGGCGCGGGTGACTCGCTGAATCAGGGCGATCATTGATACCAGTGTGGCGTTTGTTGGGTGGCGGGGCAAAATGCGAAACGTTCGCGGCTGGGGGTTTGGTTGGCATTCTCGCCTGTGCAAACGTAAACTGCCCAGCCGATTACATCGGGTCTCACTCGCTCATCACGTTTGCCTTGGGGTTCTTCACGGATGTCGCTTCGCGCCTGGTCTGCTTCGCTATTGTCTGCTGCGGCGGTTGCTGCGGTGTGTCTGCTGCCTGCTGCGCCGGCCTTCGCCGCCGGTGATGTCGAACGCGGCCGGGTGCTGGGCTACACCTGCCTGGGCTGCCACGGCGTCGATACTTACAACAACGCCTATCCCACCTACCATGTGCCGAAACTGCGCGGGCAGAATCAGGAGTACATCGTGGCTGCGCTGAAGGGCTATCGCACCGGCGAGCGCCCGCACGCCACGATGCACGCGCATGCGGCCACGCTGTCGGATCAGGACATGCAGGATGTGGCCGCGTATCTGGGCGGCGAAGAAGCCAAAGCCGCCACGGCCACGGGCACGCCGCCTGCGGCGATAGCCGTGTGCGTGACCTGCCACGGTCAGGATGGCAAGGGCATCATGGGCATCTATCCCACGCTGCGCGGCCAGCATGCCGATTATCTGGAACATGCGCTGCGCGATTACATGTCGGGCGCGCGCAAGAACGCGATCATGGCTCCGTTCGCGGCGCAGTTGAAGCCCGAAGATGTGGCCGTGGTTGCGCGTTACTTCTCGCGGCAGCCCGATGGGCTCAAGAGCGTTCCGCGCAAAGAGAAGCGCTGATCTGTTGCTGATTGCTTGCGTGTGCAGCGGCGTTGTTCCGACGCCGCTGCCTTGTCTTACTTGAGCTGCTTCAGGAACTGCGCCATCGCCGCCAGATAAGCATCGCGATTGCCTTTCTTGCGAAAGCCGTGACCCTCATCCTTCGCGGCCAGATACCACACGGTACCGCCCTGCAATCGCAGCTTCTGCACCATTTGTTCGGATTCGGCCGCCGGCACGCGCGGATCGTTCAATCCCTGCACCACCAGCAAGGGTTTGCGAATCGCATTGGCGCTGGTCAGCGGTGAGATGCGCTTCAGGAACTCGCGCATCTTTTCGTCGCGCTCATCGCCATATTCCGCGCGGCGCAGATCGCGCCGATAGGCCGAGGTGTTTTCAAGAAACGTGACGAAGTCGCTGATGCCCACCACATCTATGCCACCGGCCAGCCGGTCGCCATAGTGAACCATCGACGCCAGCGCCATGTAGCCGCCATAAGAACCGCCATATACCGCGACGCGATCGCGGTTCAGGTCTGTTTGCAGTCCGATCCACACCAGCAGCGAACCGATGTCGCGCACCGAATCTTCGCGCAGCACGCCATCATCCAGCGCCAGAAAGCTGCGTCCATAACCCGATGAGCCGCGCACGTTCGGCGCAACCACCGCATAGCCCAACTCGTTGACGAGGTACTGCGTGTACGCGCTCCAATGCGGGCGGTACTGCGATTCCGGCCCGCCGTGAATGTCGATCAGCACCGGATGCGGCCCCGCCGTGCGCGGGCGATAAACGAAAGCCGACAACATGCGAAACTGATTGTTCACCTTGTCCCAGGTGGGGAACTCGATCAGTTCGGCCGCCACCATCGCTTCGCGATTCACCGGCCCGATTTCGCTTTGGGTCCAGCGCACCAGTTGCGGCGGCTGTTGATCACTGATCGTCAATACAAAGATATCGGCGGGTGATTGCGCCGAATCGATTTGCAGCGCCAGTTGTTTGCCGCTGCCGTCGAACTTCATGTCGCTGATCAGCGCGCCGGCCGGCAATGCCGGCAGCAACACATCGGCCTGCTGCTGCGTGTCGTGCAACACGAGACGGCTGAATCCGGCCTCGTTGATCGTGTACGCCAGATAGCGACCGTCGGGGCTCATCTCGAACAGGTCGATATCCCAGCGCGGCTGCGGCGCCAGCACGGTGCTTTCGCCCGAATACACATCGATGCGCCGCAATTCCATGTGCTCGCCGCCGTTGTCCGACACCACATAAACGCTGCGAAAGTCCGGCGCAAAACGCGCGGCGCCAATGGCAAAGGGCGGTTTGTCTTTCGGGCCCGGCGCGAGCGGCGTTTGCAGGCCGGTGTCGATGTCCACCAACAGCAGCGCGCTGTCGAGACTGGAGCGATAGCGCAGCACCAGCAGTTGACGATCATCCAGCGACCAGTCGAGCACGTCGAATTCATCCCCGCCGGTGGCGGGCAACACCAGCCGTGCCGGTTCATCGGTGGTGGTGTCGCGCACATAGATATCGAACGATGCGCCATCGCGCCCGGTGCCGTGATAGGCAATGCGCCTGCCGTCGTGTGCCCACATCGGTGTGCCATGCAACGACTTGCCATCGGTGAGCAGTTTGCTCGCGCCGGTGCGCAGATCAAACAGATGCAATTGCATCGCCTCGTTGCCGCCCACGTCTTTTTCATAGACGACGAGGTCAGCCGAGCGCGGATTGGGTATTGCCGAAGCGACGGGCTCGGCCTCAAACGTCATCTGCTCGCGCATGCCCAGCGGCGCACGCACGCGATGCAATTGCGCGGTGTTGCCAAAGCGCGTGGAGATCAAGAGGCTCCCATCGGCCAGCCAACCGGCAAGACCGGCGCTGCGCGCTTCGAGGTAGCGTTGCAGGTCGGCTTGATCCGCCTCGCCCGTGTCGGGGATGCCCTCGTAGATCAGCGTGCCGCGCTCGATGCGGGGCGGGGATTGGGCGAAGG
>JAITMN010000345.1 GCA_031277355.1 Nevskiaceae bacterium
GCCGCGAAGCGAGGGTTACTTTCCACCCCCTGCGGCGCGAAAGTGGCGGAACTGGTAGACGCACTGGATTTAGGTTCCAGCGGGTAACCCCGTGAGGGTTCGAGTCCCTCCTTTCGCACCAAATTTATCGAAAACAACCGACGAACAACGGAAAAACAGCCGACATGCAGTTCACTGTGACGACGACTCAGGGCCTCGAAAGGCGCATCGAGATTTTCATTCCGCACACCCGCGTGGCCGGTGAGGTGGATCGCCGCCTGCGCGACCTCACGCGCACGGCGAACATCCGTGGCTTTCGCCGGGGCAAGGTGCCGCTGCCGGTGGTGAAGCAGCAATTCGGCGGCCAGGTGCAGGGCGATTCCATCGACGCGCTGGTCCGCCAGGGCTACTCCGAAGCGGTGGACAAGGAGAAACTGCGCCCGGCCACCAATCCGCGCATCGAGCCGATCCAGATGGACTACGGCCAGGACCTCAAATTCGCGGCGCTGATCGAAGTGCTGCCGGAGGTCACGGTCAAGCCCGTGGATGCGCTGCAAATCGACCGCCCGGTGGTTGAGATCACCGAAGCCGACGTCGATGCAATGATCCAGAGCATGCGCCGCCAGCGCGTGAGCTACCAGCCGGTGGAGCGCGAGGCCCGCAATGGCGACCGCGTCGTCGTGGACTTCCTGGGCAAGCTCGACGGCACGCCCTTCGCCGGCGGCGAGGGCAAGGACACCGCCTTCGTGCTGGGCTCCGGCCGCGCCATTGCCGACTTCGAAGCCGCGCTGCAAGGCATGAAGGCCGGCGACACCAAACTCGCGCCGGTCACCTTCCCCGCCAACTACGGCGCGGCTGAACTGGCCGGCAAAACCGCCGAATTCGACCTCACCGTGAAGGCGGTGGAGGAAGAAGTGCTGCCCGAAGTCGACGACGCCTTCGTCGAGTCCTTCGGCGTACACGAGGGCGGCGTGGAGCAACTGCGCGAGGAAGTGCGCGCCAGCATGGAGCGCGAGGCCGGCGCTGCGATCCGCAACCGCCTGCGCAATCAGGTGTTCGAGGCATTGCAGCGCGACAACCCGGTGGAACTGCCCGTTTCGCTGGTGGAAGAGCAGATTCGGCAGATGCAGATCGACCTGATGCAGCGCACCGGCCGCACCGACGCCAGCCAAATCCCGCCGCGCGACCCCTTCGTGGAGCCTTCGCGTCGCCGCGTGCTGCTGGGCCTGCTGGTCAACGAACTGGTGCGTCGCGAGAGCCTCACGGTGGATCGCGCGCAGGTCTACGCCCGCCTCGACGAACTGGCCGCCAGCTACCCCGACCCGGAGCAGGTGCGTCAAGCCTATCTGCAAAGCCCCGACGGTCTGCGTCAACTGGAAGGCGCGGTGCTGGAAGATCAGGTCGTGGACTGGGTCGTGGCCCATGCCCAGGTCAAGGACGTTCCCAGCAGTTTCGCCGACCTCACCGGCTTTGGCCGCGAGCCGGGGTAGAATGGGGCCATGAACGAAAAAGCCCTGAATCTCGTCCCGATGGTGGTGGAGCAGTCCTCCCGGGGCGAGCGCGCTTACGACATCTACTCCCGGCTGCTGAAAGAGCGCGTGATTTTCGCGGTCGGTCCGGTCGAGGATTACATGGCCAATGTGATCGTCGCGCAGTTGCTGTTTCTGGAGTCGGAAAACCCCGACAAAGACATCGCGCTGTACATCAATTCCCCCGGCGGGCACGTCACGTCGGGGCTGGCGATCTACGACACGATGCAATACATCAAGCCCGATGTATCCACGATCTGCATCGGTCAGGCGGCCAGCATGGGCGCGATCCTGCTGGCCGGCGGCGCGAAGGGCAAACGCTACGCGCTGCCCAATTCGCGCATCATGATCCATCAGCCGCTGGGTGGCATGCAGGGCCAGGCGGTCGACATGGAAATCCACGCCCGCGAGATTCTTTCGATCCGCGACCGGCTCAACGGCATTCTTGCCACGCACTCGGGCCAGAGCATCGAGAAGATCAAGGGCGACACCGACCGCGACAACTTCATGACCGGCGAAGACGCCGCGCGCTACGGTCTGATCGACCGCGTGCTGAATTCGCGCAGCGAAGTGGCCTGAGCGGTGGCAATTTCCCGATATGTAACAAAGCGTTACTGTGACGTGTATCTTTGCGCCACCTGTTGGCCGCATGCTATATACACTAAGCCGGGACGTTGTCCCCAAACCGGGTGAGTAGATGAGCGAAGACATGCGCGGACGCGAGGACAGCAAACTTCTGTACTGCTCCTTCTGCGGCAAGAGCCAGCATGAGGTGCGCAAGCTGATCGCCGGCCCTTCGGTGTTCGTCTGCGATGAGTGCGTGGAGCTGTGCAACGACATCATCCGCGAAGAGCTGGAAGACAAGGCCGAGCGCGCCCGCGACAAACTGCCCAAGCCGCACGAAATCAAGACCGTTCTTGATGAATACGTGATCGGTCAGGATCGCGCGAAGAAAACGCTGGCGGTGGCGGTGTACAACCACTACAAGCGCCTGCAAACGCGCGGCCCCGGCATGCCCCGTCCCAAGGAAGACGTGGAGATCGGCAAGAGCAACATCCTGCTGATCGGTCCCACTGGCAGCGGCAAGACGCTGCTGGCCGAAACCTTGGCCCGTTTGCTCAATGTGCCCTTCACCATTGCCGACGCCACCACGCTGACCGAAGCCGGTTACGTTGGCGAGGATGTGGAAAACATCATCCAGAAGCTGCTGCAAAAGTGCGACTACGATGTGGAGAAGGCGCAGACCGGCATCGTCTACATCGACGAGATCGACAAAATCTCGCGCAAGTCCGACAACCCCTCGATCACGCGCGACGTGTCGGGTGAGGGCGTGCAGCAGGCGTTGTTGAAGCTGATCGAAGGCACGATGGCCTCCGTGCCGCCGCAGGGTGGCCGCAAGCATCCGCAGCAGGAATTCCTGCAAGTGGATACGTCGAACATCCTGTTCATCTGCGGCGGGGCGTTTGCCGGCCTCGATCGGGTGATCCTCAACCGCACGAAGAAAAGCGGCATCGGATTCACCTCCGAAGTGCGCAGCGTCGATGCGCGTCCGCATGGGCCGGATGTATTCCACGACGTGGAGCCGGAAGACCTGGTGAAGTTTGGTCTGATTCCCGAGTTCGTCGGCCGCCTGCCCGTGGTCGCCACGCTGGAAGAACTGGACGAAGCCGCGCTGGTGTCGATCCTGAAAGACCCGAAGAACGCGCTGACCAAACAATATCGCCGTCTGTTTGAAATGGACGGCGCGGAGCTTGAATTCCGCGATGACGGTCTGGCCGCCGTCGCGCGCAAAGCGATGGAGCGCAAGACTGGCGCGCGTGGCCTGCGCACGATACTGGAGCAGATTCTGCTTGAAACGATGTACCAGCTTCCGTCGCTGAAGAATGTCAGCAAGGTGGTCGTCGATGAGAGCGTGGTGCTGGGTCATTCCCCGCCGTATGTGCTCTACAAGTCCGACGATACCGACGACAAATCCGTGCCGCTGGTCGAACCCCGCCGGGCGGGGTCCAGTCACTGATCAGAGCCTGAATGCGCGTCCGGCTGCTGGGCTACTACACCTATCTGCCGTTGGCGGCGCTGATGGCCGTCGAGGCGCTGCTGTTCTTCGCAGCGATGTACGGCGCTTCGCTGCTGTGGATCGGGGTGAACTTTCGCGAAGTGATCGAAGGTCCGCTGTGGCCCAGGGCGCTGATTTTCAGCCTGCTGACGGTGCTGTGGTTTGCCTCGATGGGTCTGTATACGCCGCGTCAGCGCGCGGGCTTCTGGGGCGTGACGCTGCGCATCGTGCTGTCGATGTTGGCGGCGCTGGTGTGTCTGGCCGTGCTGTTCTTTGCCGTGCCCACGCTGAATTTGAGCCGTGGCGTTGTCGGGTTGACGGCGGTGACCACGGTGCTGATCGCCATCGGCGTGCGGCATTTGTTCTGGCGTCTGAGCTACACCGAAGCGATGAAGCGGCGCGTGCTGATCTATGGTCAGTACGAGCGGATGGTCGCATTGATGCGGATGCGCAGGCGCAATGATCGCGCCGGTTTCACCGTGGTGGGCGTGGTGCATGCGCCGGGTGATCCGCCGCTGCCGATGGGCGAGCGTGTGCTGGAAGCGCCGGACGGGCTGGTGAAATTGTGCAGCGATCTGAATGTGGATGAAGTGGTCGTCGCGCTGCAAGACCGTCGCCGTGTGCTGCCGGTGGAAGAATTGCTGGAGTGCAAGCTGGCCGGGGTGTCGGTGGTGGAGTTCATCACTTTCATCGAACGCGAGACCGGCTGCATCCAACTCGACATGCTCACGCCGAGCTGGATGATTTTCGGTCCCGGTCTGCACAAGGGCACGGTGCGCCAGTTCACCTCGCGGGCGATTGATTTTCTCGCCAGCGGCGTGCTGGTGCTGGTGGCCTCGCCGATCATGCTGCTGGCGATGCTGGCGATCTGGCTGGAAGATGGCCGCAAGGGTGCGCCGATCTTTTATCGTCAGGAGCGCGTGGGTTATGCCGGTCGCACGTTTCAGCTGACCAAGTTTCGCAGCATGCACGTGGATGCCGAAGTGGGCGGGAAGCCGCGCTGGGCGCTGAAGAACGATCCGCGCGTCACGCGCGTGGGTTCGTTCATGCGCATCTCGCGCATCGACGAATTGCCGCAGTTGCTGAATGTGCTCCGGGGGCAGATGAGCTTCGTCGGGCCACGGCCGGAGCGGCCGCAGTTCGTGCGCGAACTGGAAGAGCAGATTCCCTTCTACGCCTATCGTCATGCCGTGAAGCCGGGCATGACCGGCTGGGCGCAGTTGTGCTATCCGTATGGGTCGTCCATCGAGGATGCCCGCCGCAAGCTGCAATACGATCTGTATTACGTGAAGAACAACAATCTGCTGCTCGACCTCACCATATTGGTGCAGACCGTCGAGGTCGTTTTCATGGGTAAAGGTGCAAGGTGACAGATACAACTGCCGTCGAGAATGCGATCCCGGTCCTGCCATTGCGGGATGTCGTGGTCTATCCCCACATGGTTCAGCCGCTGTTCGTGGGCCGCGAGAAGTCCATCCGTGCGCTGGATGCGGCGATGAAGGCCGAGCCGCGCCGCATTCTGCTGATTGCGCAGAAGGCGCACGATGTGGATGACCCCAAGCCCGATGATTTGTTTCGTCTGGGCACGGTTGCCACGATCCTGCAAATGCTGAAGCTGCCCGACGGCACCGTGAAGGTGCTGGTGGAGGGCGTGGAGCGCGCCAGCGTCAATGCGTTGCACACGGCGCAGTTCTACACCGCCGACATCACCGTGCAGCAAGACATGGCGCGCTACGACGACAAAGAGATGGACGTGCTCACGCGCTCGGTGCTCTCGCAGTTCGAGCAGTACATGAAGCTGAACAAGAAGGTGCCGCCGGAGGTGATGAGCGCGCTGGCCGGCATCGACCAGCCGGGCCGTCTGGCCGATGCGGTGGCCTCGCACATGGCGTTGAAGCCGCCCGAGAAGCAGAAGGTGCTGGAAAGCCTCGACGTGCGCAAGCGTCTGGAGCAGGTGCTGGTGCTGATCGAAGGCGAGATGGACGTGCTGCAAATCGAAAAGCGCATCCGTGGCCGCGTGAAAGCGCAGATGGAAAAATCGCAGCGCGAGTACTACCTCAACGAGCAGATGAAGGCGATTCAGAAAGAGCTCGGCGAGATGGAAGACGGCGTCAATGAGCTTCAAGACCTTGAGCAGAGGATCGGCAAGGCCGGCATGCCCAAGGAGGCGCGCGACAAGGCCACTGCCGAACTGAACAAGCTGAAGATGATGTCGCCGATGTCGGCCGAAGCCACCGTCGTGCGCAATTATGTGGACTGGCTGGTGAAGGTGCCGTGGAAGAAGCGCTCGCGCGTGCTCAAGGACATCGCCAAGGCGCAGCAGGTGCTGGATGAAGACCACTATGGCCTGGAGAAGGTGAAGGAACGCATCGTCGAATATCTGGCGGTGTTGCAGCGGGTGGAGAAGATCAAGGGCCCCATTCTGTGTCTGGTGGGTCCGCCGGGCGTGGGCAAGACTTCGCTGGGTCAGAGCATCGCGCGGGCCACGCATCGCAAGTTCGTGCGCATGTCGCTGGGCGGCGTGCGCGATGAGGCCGAGATTCGCGGTCATCGTCGCACCTACATCGGTTCGATGCCGGGCAAGGTGATTCAGAATCTGGCCAAGACCGGCGTACACAATCCGCTGTTCCTGCTCGATGAAATCGACAAGATGGCGATGGATTTTCGCGGCGATCCGTCATCGGCGCTGCTGGAAGTGCTCGATCCGGAGCAGAACAGCACGTTCAACGATCATTATCTGGAAGTGGATTTTGACCTGTCGGAAGTGATGTTCATCTGCACCGCCAACAGCATGAACATTCCGGCGCCGCTGCTCGATAGAATGGAAGTGATCCGCATCCCCGGCTACACGGAGGATGAAAAGCTCAACATCGCCAAGCGTTATCTGTTGCCCAAGCAGACCAAGGCCAATGGCCTGAAAGATGGCGAGTTGAAGGTGAATGATGAAGCGCTGCTCGACATCGTGCGTCACTACACGCGCGAGGCCGGCGTGCGCAACTTGGAGCGCGAGATCGCGAAGATCGCGCGCAAGGCGGTGAAGGCGCTGCTGCTGGAGAAGAAGAAGGGCGCGTCGATCACGGTGAACGTGAAGAACATCGACAAGTATCTGGGCGTGCGCCGGTTCCGTCATGGCGAGGCCGAGCAGACCGACCGCGTGGGTCTGGTCACCGGGCTTGCGTGGACGGAAGTGGGCGGCGAGTTGCTGTCGATCGAGGTGGCGGTGTTGCCGGGCAAGGGTCGTCCGGTGTCTACCGGCAAGCTCGGCGAGGTGATGAAGGAGTCGATACAGGCGGCGATGACGGTGGTGCGCAGCCGCAGCGACGTGCTGGGGCTTGATAAGGATTTCTATTCGAGCATCGATTTTCACGTACACCTGCCCGAAGGCGCCACGCCGAAGGATGGCCCTTCGGCCGGCATCGGCATCTGCACCGCGATGGTGTCGGCGCTGACGAAAATCCCGGTGCGTTCGGATGTGGCGATGACCGGCGAAATCACGCTGCGCGGCGAAGTGCTGCCCATTGGCGGCCTGAAAGAAAAGCTGCTGGCGGCAGCGCGCGGCGGCATCAAGAAAGTGCTGATCCCCGTGGAGAACGAAAAGGACCTTGTGGAGATTCCCGACAACATCAAGGGCAATCTGAACATCGTGCCGGTGCGCTGGATCGACCAGGTGCTGGAGCATGCGCTGGTGCGGCAGCCCACACCGCTGAAGGCGGGGGAGGAGGTCGGCCCGGAGGGCGTGAAGCCGGTGCGCAAGGCGCGGCGCGGGGCCAAGGCGGCGGTGCAGGCGCACTGACAGGGGTGCACTGCGCGCGCCTGCGCCGGAGTTGAACAACCCTCTGGCGTTGAGGCGCGAACTTCCGTAGAGTACGCGCCCTCGCCGGGGTGACAGGATTCCGGCGGGCGAGTGGGCCTGTCGGCAAGGGTGCTTAGCTCAGCTGGTAGAGCGTCGCCCTTACAAGGCGAATGTCGGGGGTTCGATCCCCTCAGCACCCACCAGGTCAGATGCGATGGAGCGGTAGTTCAGCTGGTTAGAATACCGGCCTGTCACGCCGGGGGTCGCGGGTTCGAGTCCCGTCCGCTCCGCCAAT
>JAITMN010000346.1 GCA_031277355.1 Nevskiaceae bacterium
TCGGGGCGCTTTGCCGGGTCGGTGTCGGGCGGGTGCGTGGAAGTGGCGGTGATCGAGGCCGCGCAGCAGGTGGTGAGCAACGGCGTGCCGCAAGTGCTGGAATTTGGCGTCAGCGATGAGTTGGCGATGAGCGTGGGGCTGGCCTGCGGCGGGCGCATCCGCGTGTACGTCGAGGCGCTGGAGTAGCGCATGCAACGCTCGCTTCTCGATGCCTTGCTGGAAGCCAGAGCCGCCGCGCGTGCGGTGGTGTTGCTCACGCCGCTGAATGGCGATCCGCAGCGATTGCTCGATGAAGCCGGTCTTGAATTGCTCGCCCTCACTGATGCGCAACGGGCGGGCGTTGCGCGCGAGGCGCTGGCTTCGGATCGCGCGTTGACGGGCCGCAGTCTTGATGTCGAAGTGCTCGTCACGCCGCACAATCCGCCGCTGCGGCTCATCATCATCGGCGCGGTACACATCGCCGAATCGCTGTGCCGCATCGCTGGCGAGGCCGGGTATGCGGTTACCGTTGTTGATCCGCGCAGCGCGTTCGTGCGCGCTGAACGATTCCCCGGCGTTGCGCTGCACGCGCAGTGGCCGCAGCAGGTATTGCCCACGCTGGCCATCGACCAGCGCACCGCCGTGGTGTTGCTCACGCATGATCCGAAGATCGACGATCCGGCGCTGCATTGCGTGCTGCGCACCGATGCGTTTTACATCGGCGCGCTGGGTTCCACACGCACACATGCGCGGCGACTGGAACGTCTTGCCGCAGAAGGTCTGGATGCGGCGGCGTTGAGCCGAATCCACGGACCTGCGGGCCTGAACATCGGCGCGCGCACGCCGGCGGAGATTGCGTTGTCGATCCTCGCGCAGATCACCGTGGAGTTGCGAGGCGTGAAGTCCTCATGAAATTCGGTGCGGTCAGAACGGATGAAGCCGCAGGCTGCGTGCTGGCGCACAGCATCAAGCTGCCGGGCGGTGCGTTGCGCAAGGGCACGGCGCTCGATGCCGATGCGCTGATGCGGCTCGCGCAGGCCGGCATCGACTCGGTGATCGTGGCGCAGTTGGACGACGCCGACGTCGGCGAGAACGAAGCCGCCGCGTGCATTGCGCTGGTGCTGGCGGGCGAGGATGTGGAAGTGGGTCTGGCTTCCACCGGCCGCGTGAATCTGCACGCCAAGACCGGCGGTGTGTTGCAACTGGATGCCTCGCGCGTGTCGGCGGCCAACAGCATCGACGAAGGCTTGACCATTGCCACGCTGCCGCCGGACGTACCCGTGCGCGCCGGTCAGATGGTCGCCACGATCAAGATCATTCCCTATGCCGTGTCCGGCGATGCGCTGCTGGCGGTGATGGAGCGCTTGCAGGGCCTGAAGCCGGCGCTGGCCGTGGCGCGCTGGGAGGGCATCCGCGCACGTCTGGTGATGACGAAACTGGAGAGCACCGCCGCGCCGGTGCTGACGAAGATGCGCCGCGCCGTGTTGCAGCGCCTGACGCCGCTTGGGGCAGTGCTCGATGGCGAGGAGGCGGTGACGCATGATCCGCAGGCCATCGCCTCTGCGCTGATTGCCGCGTCGCGGCAGACGCCCGCGCCGGACCTGCTGCTGGTTTCCGGCATCGTCGCCACGGTGGATCGCCACGACGTGGTGCCCGAAGGCATTGTGCAGGCCGGTGGCCGCGTGCTGCACGCGGGCATGCCGGTGGACCCCGGCAATCTGCTGCTGCTGGCCGAATTGCCCGGCATCGAGGGGCAGGCGGTGCCGGTGATCGGCATCCCCACCTGCGCCCGCTCACTGAAGCTGAATGGTTTTGATTTCGTGCTCCGGCGATTTGCCGCGCGCCTGCCGGTGGCCAGTGCGCATATCATGCGAATGGGTGTCGGCGGACTGCTGACGGAAATACAATCCCGTCCCATGCCCCGCGAAGCGGGTGACCGGGACTTCAAAGCAGACAACAAAGGGGAACAGGAATGACACAGTTCGACGAGAAGAGCATCACACCTGCGGTGATCGCCAGAATGACGGAGTGCCAGGACCCGCGCTTTCGTCAGGTCATGACATCGCTGATCACGCATCTGCACGATTTCATCCGTGATGTGAAACTCACCGAAGAAGAATGGATCAACGCGATCATGTTCCTCACCGATGTGGGCAAGACCTGCACGGAGAAGCGTCAGGAGTTCATCCTGCTGTCGGATACGCTGGGCGTTTCGATTCTGGTGATCACGCTGAATCATCCGCCGGAAGGCGACACCACCGACTCCACGGTGCTGGGACCCTACTACTGGGAAGGCGCGCCGGAATTGCCGCTGGGCGCAGACCTTGGCATCGGCGTGAAGGGCGATCCCACGTACTACAGCGGCCGCGTGCTCGATGAGACGGGCAAGCCCATTGCCGGGGCGTTGCTCGATATCTGGTCCGGCGATGGCGAAGGCACCTACGACATGCAGATGGAAGGCGACGTGGGCATGAAGGCGCGCGGACGCATCCGTACCGACGATCAGGGCAACTACAGCTTCTGGTCCATCCGCCCCGAGAACTATCCGGTGCCCAGCGATGGTCCGGTGGGCATCATGCTGCGCAAGATGGGGCGGCATCCGATGCGTCCCGGTCACATCCACATGATTGTGTCTGCGCCGAAGCATCATGCGGTTACCACTCACCTGTTCGCCGCGCAGAGCAAGTACCTGGATTCGGATGCCGTGTTCGGCGTGAAGGATTCTCTGGTCACGCCGTTCCAGCATCACGATGCGGGCACTGCGCCGGATGGCTCCACGCGCTCGGGGCCGTATTACACGGTGAACTACGACTTCCGTCTGCGTCGGGCGTAACGGAAAAAATGATGCAACGTGAGTGGCGCTCCCTACCGGATTCGAACCGGTGTACTAGCCTTGAGAGGGCTATGTCCTGGGCCTCTAGACGAAGGGAGCGTGCGCCATCCGCGAGATGGGCGGGGCGCGACATTATAGGGATCGCCAGAGCAAGCTCAAGTGAATCCTGAGGTCGCGCCCGGCACTGCCACGGCATCGGCGCTGCGGGTGATTCCGCGCGCCGAGCACTCCATTTCTCGCCGCAATATCTCGCCCAATGCGCTGCGTGTGCTGTACCGGCTGCGCGAGGGCGGCTATCAGGCGTTTCTCGTGGGCGGATGCCTGCGCGATCTGCTGCTGGGCGTCACGCCGAAAGACTTCGACGTGGCCACCAGCGCGCGGCCCGAAGAAGTCAAAAGGCTGTTTCGCAACTGCCGGTTGATCGGGCGGCGCTTTCGGCTCGCGCATGTGTTCTTTGGCCGCGAGATCATCGAAGTGGCCACGTTCCGCGCGGCCAGCGCGCCATCGCAGGGCGAGGAGCCGGACGACGACCCGGACATTCTGCCGGAGGTGGGCGCAAGCGAAGACCCCGCCGTTCCCGACACCGCGCTGCCGGATGAAGACGAGGGCGAAGCGGATGTGTATGCCGCCGCCGCCGGTGATCGCGTGTTCGATGAGCAGGGCCGCATCCTGCGCGACAACACCTACGGCACGATAGAAGAAGACGTGTGGCGGCGCGATTTTGCCTGCAATGCGCTGTACTACAACATCGAGGATTTTTCGATCTGGGATTATGTGGGCGCGATGGAGGATATCGCCGCGCGCCGTCTGCGATTGATCGGCGATGCGGCGCAGCGCTACCGCGAAGACCCGGTGCGGATGCTGCGCGCGGTGCGCTTTGAGGCCAAGCTCGGTTTCACGCTGGAAGCGCAGACCGAAGCGCAGATCGGTGAATTGCGGCACTTGCTCACGCAGGTGCCTGCGGCGCGATTGTTCGATGAGACGTTGAAGCTGTTTCTCACCGGGCATGGCGAGCGCTCGCTCGAAGTGCTGCGGCGGCGCGAGTTGCTGGGTGTGCTGTATCCCAGTGTGGAGCGTTATCTGCGCGCGCATCCGGGCAGTCTGGTCGAGCGATTGCTCGTGGAAGGGCTGCGCAATACCGATCAGCGCGTGGCGATTGGCAAGACGGTAACGCCAACCTTCCTGTTCACGCTGCTGCTCTATGGGCCGATTGCGCAGTACATCGAACGTCAGCCGCCGGAGAAGTGGCACGATGT
>JAITMN010000041.1 GCA_031277355.1 Nevskiaceae bacterium
GTGCGGCTGTTCAATCCCACGCGGGCGCGTCCGGGCAGGCTGCGTCGCGGCGTCGAGATGACGCTGCGCGCGTTCAGCGTCACGCGGCGCATGCACAACAAGGCGTGGATCGCCGATGGCCGCGTTGCCATCATCGGCGGACGCAACATCGGCGATGAGTATTTCGACGCCGGCGAATCCACGTTTTTCCGCGACCTGGACTTGCTGAGCTTTGGCGCCGTGGTCAATCAAACCGAAGCGATGTTCGATGACTACTGGAACAGCCCCGCCGCGTTGCCGATCAGCGCGCTGTCCAGCGCCGGCGCGGATGCGTTGGCGGCGCTGAAAACCGATTTACGTTCACTCGCCGAAAGCGGCGAGGCCCGGCCCTACATCGACCGGCTGCGTCAGGGCGTATCGTTTCTGGAAACCCTGGACAGCGACATTCACTGGAGCACGCAGGCCCGTCTGCTCGCCGATCCGCCCGAGAAAGTGTTTCGTCGCGAAGGCGACAACTGGTTGATGCAGCAGGTCACGCCGCTGCTGGGCTCGGCGCGTGAGCGCCTCGAAATCACCTCACCCTACTTCGTGCCCGGCCGCCAAGGCACACAGGACTTGGTGACCCTGGCGCAGCGTGGAGTATCCGTTGCGGTGCTCACCAATTCGCTGGCCGCCACCGACGTTGCCGCCGTGCATGGCGGTTACATGCCCTATCGCCCGGCGCTGCTGCGCGGTGGTGTCGAGTTGTTCGAGCTGCGCTCATTCACGCAGGACATCGACTACTCGCTGCGCGGCTCCAGCAAGGCCAGCCTGCACACCAAGGCGTTCACCGTGGATGATCGTCTGGGCTTCATCGGCTCGCTGAACTTCGATCCGCGCTCGGCCTCGCTGAACACGGAAATGGGCATCCTGTTCGAAACACCCGTGCTGATTGCGCAGATGCGCGACCTGTTCGCGGTGGAAACCGCGCCGGAAGCCAGCTACCGCGTCACGCTGAACGATCAGCAACAATTGCGCTGGACCGCCCGCACCGACGGTGAATGGGTCATCCACGACCGCGAACCCGGCGCCGCATTGTTCAAGCGCATCATCGCGGGTATCGTGCGCTGGCTGCCGCTGGAGTCGCAGTTGTAGGCGAAATTC
This sequence comes from Nevskiaceae bacterium, assembly GCA_031277355.1. GTDB lineage: Bacteria > Pseudomonadota > Gammaproteobacteria > Steroidobacterales > Steroidobacteraceae > ZC4RG30. Next base: position 1,123 of record JAITMN010000041.1, read on the forward strand.
GCCCGAAAACCCGTTCGCTCAGCTACGCACCCAACCGTAACGCAGATGATCCGGCGCGCCGCCTGCGGCGGCATAGCGCTCGCGTATCCGATCAAGATTATCCGGAACCGCGCCGGTCTTCGGCACCTTGTCTTCTTCCATCAGTATGCGGAACTCGGGCGTCATGTGTGTGGCGTAATCCTTCGGCACCGGCTTGAACTGCTCCGCCAGATTGGTTCCAACCTTCAAGCCATACAGCCGCGCCGAGTTCAGCCCCAGTATCTTGCGTTTGATGTCATCCGTCAGAGCCGGGTAACCAAAGCGCTTCTGCATTTCTTCCGGAATCTGGAAACGCCACAACGCTTCGATCTGCCACTGCGGGGAACCGTACCAAACGGAATCCGTGCCGAACACGATACGGTCAGGCCCCATGAATTTCAGCAATTGCCCGAGCAGGTGCGCAGCCAGCGTCGGGAAGGTGATCACCGAAGAGGCCCAGGTAGTGCCCAGCTCGGCGTAGGTATTGGGCAGGTCGCGGACCAGCACTGCGTACTCGGTGGTCCAACGGATATCAGGCACGCCCTCGCGCATCTTCGTGCCTTTGGCCTGCTGCCAGGCGTCGTACATGAAGAAGGCGGGCTGAATGCAAGCATGATAGGTAATGAAGTTCAGATCAGGCCAGTCTTTGGCTGCCTTTGGCAAATCGTTCGGCGCGCCCAACTCCGGGCGATTCTCCGATGTATTCACCAAACCCTTGTGGACGCAGATGTTGTTGAAGCCCGGATTGCGCGCCTTCACGCTGGGGTACAGCTTCGAGATTGCCTCGAAAGTAGGATACGCAACGGCTTCATCGTCATGCCGCCACGACACCATCGGGCTGTTTGGATCGTCATCCACCTTCGCAGACCGACTGATGTTGTAGCCCTTCCACGAATCCGGCTTGAGCCGCTCCACCTGTTGATGGATGAATTCAAGATTGGCCTTGCCCATGTACAGCAGCGCGTGCGCGAGCATGCGCTGTGAACCGGAAATGTTGTTGACGAAATCTCTGGCGGCCACTGTCTGCGCGGCGGTGAGAATTTCTCCGGCCTGCGCCTCCTCCATATTGCGCGCGCCCCTGCCTGTGGCCGTATCAACCACACCTGCGGGCACATTCGACAGCAGCCCCACATTCACCTGACTGTCGAGGTACACATCCTTGATGAACTGGGTGATGAGAAAATTCTCGGGCGAATTGGGCAAACCAACCAGCGCGCGATTCCACACGCCCCAAGTGTCACCGTTCTCGTCCTTCATGCCCTGCGAATTCTGCGGAGCGCTCCCCGGCGTGCGGCTGCGATAGTTGGAGCTTGGTCCCTGCGCCAACGCGCGCAGCCCATCCGCAGCCGAAAAGCGACTGCCACGCACCATGTGCAACTGATCGTCGAAGACGAACAAATCTCTGGGCGCCGCATCGGCGGCATAGGCTTCCGGCACCAGCATGGACAAGGGATCGATCTTGAAGAACGGCCCGTAGACCTCGTTCATGGCGAGGAATGAAGCGGCCATGCCGCCGCCGGTCATCAGGAAGCTCCGGCGCGACAGATTCAGCTTGCGGCTCGTCTGGTCGGCCAATTCGGTCACGCGCGCTTCGACCCGCTGCTGGCTGCGACTTTGGGGCAGCGGTTCGTATTCGCCGTTGGAAACGATCTGCGTGGGAATCGGCATGCGCGGAGCGCCAATGTCGGCGCGCGCGCAACG
>JAITMN010000061.1 GCA_031277355.1 Nevskiaceae bacterium
TGCCCGTTCTCCACCGTCGGCGTGATCGCACTGACGAAATCCGCGCCGCCTTCCACGCGATACAGCACCGAATCGTGCGCGTTGACTTCCTGCGCCGACTCGGCGTTGAACGCCACCACCGAACCGGGTTTGTAGGCGTAAAAACCGATCTGGTTGCCCGCGCCGGTGTTGTTGGCGTCGAACACCACCTGACTGCCGGTGGTGGCCTGAATCTGCCCGCCCTGATTGGCGTACAGACCAATCGCGTAATCACCACCCAGGTTCACCGTGCCCGACACCTGCACCTGACTGACCCGGCCGAAACTGTCCGCCCCTTCGGCCACCACGCCGTAGTTGCGCAGTTGCGAAACCGGGTCGTAGCCGCCATCGACGTTGATCACGCCGGTGTCGGTCATCACGCCAATGCCGCCGGCCAGCGCGTGCATGCCGATACTGTTGACGCCCAGCAGGTTGATTTCGCCCTCGTTGATCATCGTGGGCGTGGTGGCCCCGCCGGCGCGGCCGTTGGCGGTCATGGCCTCGTTCAGGCCGCCAAAGCCGGGGATGGGCGCAGCCGCGATGGTGGGCGCGTTGTTCAGATAGGTGATGGTGCCGGTTTGCGTGTTGTGCGCGATGCCGCCGCTGCGCCCGCCCAGCGCGATGGCGTTGGCGGTGGAAGCGCCGATGATGATCTGGCCCGAGTTCTGCGCCGTCAGGCCGGCGCCGCCGGCCAGAATGCCGATCACCGTGCGCGGGCTGCCGGTCAGCAGGGTGTCGGCCCCGCCCCAGTCCATCCGGTTGGTGCTGGCGGCGGTGTCGAAGCGCGCCGCGCGGCCGATGTAGATCAAGCCGTCGGTGTCGTTGAGAAAACTGGACCCGGCGCCGGTGATCGAGACGCCCTGCACGCCCACGCTGCTGGGTTGGGTGGTCGACATATTGGAGGTGCCGACGTTGATCGCGCCGTGGTTGACGCCCGCCGCGCCGTTGGCGATTTCAATCCCGATGATGGTGCTGCCGGTGTTCTGGCGCACGTTGATGATGCCGTTGTTCTCGAAGGTCGAGCCGATGCCCTCGATGCGCGGGTTGTTGCCGCCGCCCGAGCCACCGGGGTTGGAAAGGTTGTTCTCGGCGGTGCCCCGGGTGGTCGCGGTGATCGAGTTGTTCACCATGATGGCCCCGTTGTTGATGCCGTGGCTGCCGCTTTGCACCAGCATGTGCTTGACGTTGTCACTGCTGCCGTTGCTCAACAGCCCGTTGTTGATAGCCGTGCCGCCGTTGGTGGCCAGCAGGATCGCGTTGCCGCCTTGCTGCAAGACGTAGATGCCGGGGTCGATGCTCACCGTGGCGTTCGGCCCGTCGGCCTGCGCCAGCGCCAGCGTGCCGGTGGGCGCGAAGATCAGGTTGTTGGGGTCCACGGACTGCCCCATCGTCGGGTCGTAGGTCAGCTCGTAGCGCTGGCCGCCGGTGGTGTAGGGCGAGGCGGAGTCGCCGTCGTTGATGAGGGGGTAGGTCACCAAGTTCCGGTAGTCGGTGGTCGAGAGATAGCCGGGCTCGTCCGGCTGCTTCTTCATGGCGGCGATCAGGTAGTCGTTCCACGCTTGCAGGCTGGCCTGGTCGGTGATCAGGTGCGTGGTGCCGTCGTTCAACGGAGAAGCCCAGGCGACGGGCGTCGCAAGGCCGCCGGGGGTCACGCCGTCGGCGCTCTCGCTGCGCCAGTTGACGGTGGTGCTCTGCCAGGCCACCGTGATCGGCGCCAGCATATTCGCGGGGATGCTGACGGAGCCGAAGGACGCCCAGGTGTCCTGCGCGATTCTGATATTGCCCGTGTCCGTGGCCTTGAACAGGATGGTGCCGTTCTTGCTGGCCACGGTGTTGTTAACGCCAGCGGTGTAGAGGGGTACGCCGGGGCCGATGTTGCCGGTGCCGCCGGTGGTGCCGAGATTGGTGCTGTTGACGCCGGTGCGATTGCCCAGAATCGGCGCGTTGACGTCGACGATCAGCGTGCCGTTGCTGACGTCGGCGATGCGGAACTGGTCATAGATATTGGCTTCATCGGCCGAGCGGCTGATGACGTTCAACCCGCCCCGGCTGCCGGCATTGCTGGACGCGGTGAAGTTGGCGCTCTGAAAGGCGTTGTAGGTGATGGTGCCGGTTTGCGGATTGACCGGGTCGGGAACGACGATCGCGTTGGTGGCGGAATTGGGAAAGCCTACGCTCTCGACCGGGAAAGCCAGGGGAAGATCGGCGTAGTCGATCGGCGTCGTCGCGCCCGCCGGCCCGGTGCCGACGGTAACGGTGCCGCCGCGGGCGAAGTATTGGTCGTAAGTGATGACGCCCACCACGGTCTGGCTGGGGGCGACGGCGAAGTTGCCGGTAAGCGTCTTCGTCGTCCCATCGTCGAGCGTGTAGGCGTTGGTTTTGTAATTGCTGGTATTCCAGTTCAGCGCAACGGCGCACTCATCGGTCACCGAATCGGCGTCGGTATCGGTGCAAACCGCCTCCTGCGCCTGCACCGCGCCTTGCTGCATCAGCAAAGGCGACAGCAGCAACGCCATCGCCGCGCCGGATAGCGACGCGGCACGCACAACGCCCTGCACCCGCGCCGAACGTCCGCCCTTGCGGCGCGAGCGCGTGAGTTCCGAAACCGCTTGCCATACATGAAGACTCTGGTTGAACACCAGCTTGTAGACATGGTTCATCGTCGTAGCGCCTTATTTGAGATGTGAAAGAAGCGCGCGACGAGGATTTCTACCCCCCCCCCCCCGCAGAAACGGGCGTGCAGGGCGGCAACGGAAGTTGTCGCGCGAGATGGAAGACGTGAATGAATGACTGGCCGCGACCGCACCGAAACGTGCATCGCTAGTGGACCTGACCAGCTTCCTGCCAGACAACACAACCGGCTCCTTGGTTGCCATAGAACGCCGTCGCGTGAACGAAACGCATCCACCGCTGAGGCTGTGCATCAGCGGTATGTCGAATATGCCCAGAGTCTTGAAATGCTGTAAATCACCCAGTCGGGTGATTTTGAAGAATTATTTTTGAAGGAATGGTTGCGGTTGAGTTTCCGGGTTCATTTCTCAACAAACGCACCACTTTTGTGGGGCTGTGCAAACGACCGGCAGTTCGTAGCCTGTGTGCGTGCCCTCACAAGAACATGAAGCGCTGCTTGAACTGTTTCGCAACCGCCCGGCGCTTGCCGCCGAACTGCTGCGCGAGGTGCTGGGAATCGCACTGCCTCACTACGCCACCGTGCGCATCGAATCGGCGAACCTGTCGCAGGTGCAACCCGTTGAGTTTCGGGCCGATCAGGTGGTGCTGTTGGATGATGAGCTAGGCAACACTGTGCTGGGTATCGTCGTGGAAGCGCAATTGTCCATCGACAAGCGCAAGGCGTATTCGTGGCCGGTGTACGCAGCGAGTCTTCGGGCACGGGTGCAGTGTCCCGTGTGTCTGCTGGTCATCGCTGCAAGTGAGACCGTGGCGAACTGGGCCATGCAACCCATCGAAATGGGCGGTGGCAACCATTTCGCGGCGGTAGTGTTGGGACCCTCCGGCGTTCCGATCATCACCAACCGCGAGCAGGCGCGGGCCAATCCGGAGCTTGCGGTGTTGTCCGCGCTGGCACATGGTCGCAACAAAGACGCACAGCTTGTGCTGCAAATCGCCACCGTGGCTTTGGAGGCGGTGAAGGATTTTCACGACGAGCGCCCCGCGCTGTATCATCAGTTGATCGCCGATGCCATGAACGA
>JAITMN010000099.1 GCA_031277355.1 Nevskiaceae bacterium
GATAATTGGCGCGATGGCGCGCGTCCGGCGCAGCGCGCCTTTGCCGCCGTTGCCGCTGCGATAGCGCAGTTCGAGCCGGTAACGGTGGGGGTGTCTGCTGCGCAATACGAGTTCGCGCGGGCGGAGTTGCTGCCGCAGATTCGCGTGGTGGAGATGTCGAGCAACGATGCGTGGATGCGCGACGTGGGTCCGACTTTCGTCGTGAATGCCGCAGGCAAACGCCGCGCCGTGGACTGGCAGTTCAATGCCTGGGGCGGTTTCGACGGCGGTCTGTACTTCCCGTGGGACAGCGATGATCTGGTTGCGCGCAAGGTGGCCGAGATCGAAGGCGTGGATCGTTATCGCGCGCCGCTGGTGATGGAGGGCGGGGCGATTCATGTGGATGGGCAGGGTACCGCGCTGGTCACCGAACAATGTCTGCTGAATCCCAATCGCAACCCGCATCTTTCCGGGGAAAAGATTGAGCAATTGCTGCGCGCTTATCTGGGCGTTGATGTCATCATCTGGCTGGGGCAGGGCGTGATCGACGATGAAACCGATGGGCACATCGACAACCTGGCCTGTTTTGCACGGCCCGGCGAGGTGTGTTTGACGTGGGCCGACAATCCACGCGATCCGCAATCGGCAGTGTCGCACGACGCGCTGGAACGTCTGCGCGCGGCGCGGGATGCGCGCGGGCGGCGTTTGAAGGTGCACAAGCTGCCATCGCCCGGACCGCTGCGTATCACCGGCGATGAAGCGGCGAGCATCCAGCACCGCGAAGGCACGAAGCCACGGCCTGCCGGTGCGCGGCTGGCCGGTTCGTATGCGAATTTCTACATCGCCAATGGCGGGGTAATCATGCCGCTGCTCGATCCGCGCACCGACGGCGCTGCGCTGGCGAAGTTGCGGCGCGTGTTCCCCGAGCGCAAGGTGGTGGGCGTGCCGGGCCGGGAGATTCTGCTGGGCGGCGGCAACATCCACTGCATCACGCAGCAGACGCCGCGCGCTACTCGACGCGCAGCCGCTTCGTGATCATCCAGACGCCGTCGCGCTTTTCCAGTTCATCTTCGTAGCGGCCAACCGACGAGATGTGCACGTTCACATTCGTGTGCATCACCACCATCCAGGTGGAGCGGTGCCGCGCGTGCGTGGCGTCGATCAGTTCAATCAGCGAGTCGCTGTTGCGATTGTAACGGCGCAGTGACGCCGGATCGTAGGTGAGCGTCTTGGGATCGGTGTTCGCAGAACGCTCGATGCGGTCGCTGATGATTTCGCGAATCTGATCGCGTCCTTCGTAGCGCATGCGCTGATAGCCGAACACCGGGCCTTCGCCATTCAATTCGTATACCGCATCGGGCGCGAAGGGCGCGGCGAATTGGTCGGCGTCGCTGAGTTCAAAGCCCAGATTGGTCTGGAACAGCAGCGCTTCGATGGCTTCGCGGTCGAGCAGGCGTTGCATGGCCGGATCGGTGGCCGCGTTGGGCGCAGGTGCGCACGCGGCAAGATATAGCGCGGCGCAGACGATGAGACAGGCGGCGATGGTTTTTCTGGGCATGATCTCCCCCTTGTGGTTGTCCGTCAGCGATAGAGCAGAAACGGTTCGCGTTCTTCGCGCCAGGCGATTTCATCGCGCTGGCTCAGCGCGTCGAGGTCTGCTGCGGTGGCGTTGTTGTCGTCCACCCATTCGCGCAGTAATGAGCTGCCGTTGATGATGTCGATGGCCAAGCGGCCGATTTCGTATTCGTAGGGAAAATCGCGCCACAGCGGGTAATCTGGATAGAGTTGCCGCAGCGCCTTGAATGCCAAGGCTTGCAATCGCCACGGCTGGAAGCGCTCGTGGTCGTAGCCGTTCTCCACATGAATCTGCACACCGGCGCACAGCTTGCCTGCATGTTTGTGAAAGGTGGGCTCGAACCAGCAGTGACGCAGACGGCAACCATTGAGCCATTGCGGGGCCAGTTCGTGCATCGTCGACAGCAGCGCCGGTACGTTGATATCCGGTGCGCCGAACAGTTCCAGCGGGCGCGTCGTGCCCCGGCCTTCGGATAGCGTCGTGCCTTCCAGCATTACGGTGCCCGCATAGCAGCGCGCCATCCACAGATTCGGCGCGTTGGGGCTGGGGTTGATCCACGTGCGTTCGTTCAGCGGCCAGCCATGACCCGGCGCGGCGTCGGGCTGCCAATCGCGCATCGTGATGACTTGATAGTCCACATTCAGTTTCAGCGTTGCGACGAACCAGCGCGCCAATTCGCCCAGCGTCAGGCCGTGGCGCATCGGCATCGGGCCTGCACCGACGAAACTCTCCCAACCGGCGCGCAGGCTCAGACCTTCCACGGGACGGCCTGCGGGATTGGGGCGGTCGAGTATCCACACCGACTTGCCGTGCGCGGCGGCGGCTTCCAGTGCATAGCGCAGCGTCGTGATGAAGGTGTAGATGCGGCAGCCCAAGTCTTGAAGGTCTACCAGCAGCACGTCGAAGGTGCTCATCATCGCAGGCGTTGGTCTGCGCACTTGCCCGTAGAGGCTGAATACGGGGATGCCGTGCGCCGGATCGGTGAAGTCGGGCGACTCCATCATGTTGTCCTGCTTGTCGCCGCGCAGACCATGCTGGGGACCGAAGGCCGCGGTGAGTTGCAGATCGCCGGTTGCGGCCAGGGCGTCGAGGCTGTGCGTGAGGTCGGCGGTGACCGAAGCCGGATGCGCCAGCAGCGCCACGCGACGGCCTTTCAGCGGCGTACGCAGCGGCGATTCGCATAGCAGGCGGTCGATACCAAACAGCATGGTGCAGCGGTGAGTGTTATCGCGTGGATGCAGGTGCGATGCACTCTAGCATTGCGGTGAATCCGGCGTCGTGGTGAAAGTCGGGTGCGCCCGGCGGATGATGCAAGGCCCAGTAGGTGAGTGCGCCGTCGCGCTGCTGCAATACCGCCGACAGCGCGATACGCAGTGGCGCGCGGCGGTGTTCGGGGGTGTGGATCACGGCGTCCAGCGTCAAGCCGCCGGGATGCTGCTGGCAGCGGATGGTGGGCGGTGAATCCATCGCCATCGGCGTCATGCCGCTGCGGTGGCCGGTGAAGCGATAAGCCGCCCATGCGCCGGAGGGCGAGAAATTCAATTCGTCGTAGTCCTCGCCGTGCGTGCTGCGCAGGAAGAGTTCAAAGCAGGTGCGTCGCCAGAGGCCATCCGTTCTGATGGGCGCGGCAGGTGGTGGTGTGTCGAGCCCGTCGATGTCACCGGTTACTTCATAGCTGCACCGCAGCCGTCCATTGGGCAAGGGTTCGACGGTGGCTTGCACCGCGCCGATGAAGGGGCAGGGCGTGGAAGGGTGGGGGAGTAGCGCGTATTCAGGCATGGTGGATAAACGGGATCGCGGAGCGGCGCTCAGTGTAAGCGTCTGTCAGGCAGGGATGCGGGCGCATAGTATAAGATCAGCAGCCAAGAGCATTATCGGATCAAGGATTGACCCATCGGCTGCGCGCAGGTTTGCGGCGCTGGCCGATGCAGAGGCGGCATATGCGTAATCTGAAGCGTGCGTTCTGGGGCTGGCTCGCGCTGCTTGTGGTGCTGTGGTTCATCGCAGAGCCGACGGCATTTTCATCGATGGCGGTGATGTCGCTGCGCGACCCGATGATTCAACTGACGGGCATCATTGCCATCGGCTGCATGGGCGTTGCGATGGTGCTGGCGTTGCGGCCGCGTTGGCCTGAACGCTGGTTCGGCGGGCTCGACAAAATGTACCGCATGCACAAGTGGCTGGGCATCGGCGCGCTCGTGGCGAGCATCGTTCACTGGCTGTGGATCGAGGCGCCGAAGTGGGCGGTGGACTGGGGGCTGATCGAGCGTCAGGCGCGTGGCCCGCGCGCACCCATCGACAATCCGGTGCAAGCGTTTTTCTCGGGCTATCGCGGCACGGCAGAGGATGTCGGCGAATGGGCCTTCTACGCCGCCATCGCGCTGATTGCGCTGGGGTTGATCGCGCGTTTTCCGTACAGATGGTTCTACAAGACGCATCGCCTGCTGGCAGCGGCCTTTCTGGTGCTGGCCTTTCACACGGTGGTGTTGTTGAAGTTCAGCTATTGGCTGTCGCCGGTGGGCTGGATAATGGCGCTGTTGCTTGCGGCCAGTGTGTGGGCGGGAATCCTCGTGTTGCTGCGCCGGGTCGGCGCAA
>JAITMN010000145.1 GCA_031277355.1 Nevskiaceae bacterium
TTCCATACAAAACGCCTGTGGGGTTATCCGATGAAGCCGGTGAATTTCTGGGCTGCCCTCTGCGTGGCCGTGCTCGCATGCGCCCCTGCCCTGCCCGATCAGGCCGTGGAATGGGCCCCCGATGCGCGCGTGAACGCCGCGCTGCCGCAGCTCACGCGCGCCGAGCTCTACGCCGCACTCGATCAATACCTGGCGGCGCTGAAAAGCAAAGACCCCACGCGCGTGAACTGGGCGCCCACCGTGCGCAACACCGAAAACAACGTCGCGATGATGGTCGGCGACGGGCTGTGGCAAACGCTTTCGGGCATGGGTGACTACGACTTTCGCATTGCCGATCCGCAATTGGGGCAAGTGGGTTTTTACGGCGTGGTGACGGAAACCGAAGAGACTTCGGCGTTCGCGCTGCGGCTCAAGCTCGATCAAAACAAACGCATCGCCGAAGTGGAAACGCTGGTGCTGCGGCAATTGAATCAGGGTATCCGTTTCGAGAACCAGAAATTCGAACGTCAGCCGGTGATGAACGAAATCTTGCCCGCCACGCAGCGCACACCGCGCCAGCGGATGATTTCCATTGCCGATGGTTACTTCGATACGCTGCAATTGAACGACGGCCAGTTGTTCACGAAGTTCGCGCCGAACTGCAAGCGCATCGAAAACGGCGTGCAGACCACGAACAACCCCAACTTCGCCGTGGTGCCGGTGTCGCGTCTGGGCTGCGAAGAACAATTCCGCATGGGCAATTATCGCTACGACACGCGGCTGCGGGCGCGGCGTTTCCCGCTGGTGGATGAAGAGCGCGGCATCGTGCTTGCCATGGGTTTCATCGACCATTCCGGCGCGCTGAAGGAATACGCACTCACCGATGGCACGGTGGTCAAAGCGCCGCTGGCGCGGCCGCACAGCTTCTATCTGTTCGAGGCTTTCAAGATCAAGGACGATGCGATCGAGCAGATCGAAGCGGTGTTCATGACCGTGCCCTACAACATGCCCTCCCCCTGGGACGACTGGGCGAAAAAGTAACCTCCATCATTGCCGGATCATAAACCTTGACCAATCGCGGCCTGCGAACGCCCGGAAAACCGGCGTTCATCTTCGTCTTCATCACCGTTGCGCTCGACATGATGGCGGTGGGCATCATCGCGCCGGTATTGCCGAAGTTGCTGATCGAGTTTCGTCACGGCGATGTGGCCAGCGCCGCCGCGTGGGTCGGCGTGTTCGCAACGCTGTGGGCGGCGATGCAGTTCATCTTCGCGCCGGTAATCGGCAGTCTTTCGGATCGCTTCGGCCGCCGTCCGCTGATCCTGCTGTCGAACCTGGGTCTGGGGCTCGACTACATGCTGATGGCCGTTGCGCCCACGCTGCACTGGTTGTTGCTGGGGCGATTGATCTCGGGCATCACTTCGGCGAGCTACCCCACCGCCGGCGCGTACATCGCCGACGTCACACCGCCGGCCGAACGCGCCGGCAAATTCGGCATGCTCGGCGCGGCGTTCGGATTGGGCTTCATCCTCGGCCCTGCGGTGGGCGGATTGCTCGGCGGCATCGACCTGCGTCTGCCCTTCTGGGTCGCCGCAGCGCTGAGCCTGCTGAACACCGCCTATGGCTATCTCATCCTCCCCGAATCACTGCCCGCCGACAAGCGCCGTCCCTTTCATCTGCGCAACGCGCATGTGGTCAACTCGCTCAAATTGCTGCGCTCGCATCACGAATTGCTGGGCATGGCGGCGGCGTTGTTCATCATGGGACTGGCGCATGAGGCCCTGCCCAACACCTTCGTGCTGTATGCCGATCTGCGCTATGGCTGGAGCGAGGAACAGGTGGGGCTGTCGCTGGCGGCCATCGGCGTGGCGTCGGTGTGCGTGTCGATGCTGTTGGTGAAACCGCTGGTGCGCAAATTGGGCGAACGCCGCGCAGCGATGCTGGCGCTGACCTGTGGTATCGCCGGATTCCTGGTCTTCGCCATCGCGCCGCTGGGAAGCCTGTTCCTGCTCGGCATCGCGGGCGTGGCGTTGTGGGGGGTGGCGAATCCGTCGTTTCAGGCGCTGATGAGCCGCCGCGTCGACGCCACCGAACAGGGGCAACTGCAAGGCGCGCTGGGCAGCATCCGCGCGCTGACCGGCATGATCGGGCCGGTGCTGTTCACGCAGGTGTTCGCCGCAGCGGTGGGCATGCAGCGCGTGCCGCTGCTGGGTGCGCCGTTCATGCTGTCGGCGGTGCTGCTGATCGCAACATTGCTGCTGGGCATGCGCGTGCTGCCCGCCGGCGGCACGCCCGGCAATCATCACTGACCCACTTTGGTTCGTTCCATTGCGGCCCTTGGGCGGCGTTTGTATAGTCGGGGCATCATGCATCTCATTCGCAGGGCGAGTCTGTGCGCGGCGATTCTCCTGGCCTTTGGAGTCGCTGCGAGTGTGCCGGCGTGGGCGGCCGGGGCCTCTGCGGCTGGCATCCCCCGAACCGCCAGCGGCAAGCCGGATTTGCAGGGCATCTGGCAGGTGCGCAATCGCGCCGCCTACGGCCTGGAGGAACATAACGCCAGCCTCGGCATTCTGCCGGGAAAGGGCGTTGTCGACGGCGGGACGATCCCCTATCAACCGGCGGCGCTGGCCAAACGCAACGAGAACTTCGCGCAGCGCGCTGAGCGCGACCCTTTCAACCAGTGCTTCATGCCCGGTGTACCGCGCATCATGTATCTGGAACATCCGTTCCAGATTTTCCAGACCGACGCGCATGTGGCGATGACCTTCGAGTGGTCGCAGGTGTTCCGGCTGATCTACACCGACGACAGCCCGCATGTGGACAACATCGAGTTCTGGATGGGCGATTCACGCGGCCATTGGGAAGGCGACACGCTGGTGGTCGAAGTAACGAATTACAACGACCAGACCTGGCTCGATGCGGCGGGCAATTTCCACAGCGAACAATTGAAGCTCACCGAACGTTACACGCTGCGCGACGCCGACACGCTCGACTACGAAGCCACCTTCGAGGATCCGCAGGTCTTTACCCGGCCCTGGACGATCCGCATGCCGTTCTATCGTCACCGCGACATGGGCCGCCTGCTTGAATACCAGTGTCAGGCCGAAAAGGAAGAAGCCAACGGCGACTTCGAGCGCGATCCGCGCACCTGGTATCCGGGGCCGCAATCACAGGGGGCGCCATGAGGGGTCTGATGCGATGGGGAACGATAACGGCATCGGCGCTGCTAGCCGTGACGATGACCTGTGCGGTGGCCGCCGAAGGGCCGATCAAGCGCCTGAGCGATGGCAAGCCGGATTTCACCGGCCATTTCCTCGGTGATGCGGGCGGGGCCAATTATGGCCTTGAAACCTCCACAGGCGGCGTGATGCTGCCGCGCTCGCGGGGCATCGTCATCGATCCTGCCGATGGCAAGCTGCCGTATCAGGACTGGGCGCGTGCCGAGTTCATCAATCGCGGCAAGCCCGAGCGAGGCTATGACGATCCCACTGCGCACTGCTTTGTAGCCGGATTCTCGCGTTCGCTGTGGACGCCATCGCCGTATCAGATCATTCAGACGCCGCAGACGCTGGTGATGTTGTTCGAGCGCATGTCGTGGCGGGTGATTCCCATCGATGGCGGCCGTGCGCATCTGCCCGATCACGTGCGGTTGTGGCAGGGTGACTCTCTCGGCCATTGGGAAGGCGACACATTGGTCGTTGAAACGGCGAACAACAACGGCAAGACGTGGATGAACGAAGCCGGCGACGTGATCAGCCACGCGGCCACTGCGGTCGAGCGGTTCACGCCGATCGATGCGGACACGATCGACTACCAGGTGACGATCACGGACCCTGTCGTGATGACGCGGCCTTATACGCTGGGTTTTCCGCTGCGGCGTCAGTCGGGGGAAATCCTTGAAGTGGCCTGTCATGAGGATAATCAGGATCTGGAACACCTGAAACACGTCAAGGAAGAAGCGCGGCGCAACGGCACGTTGACACAATGAACACTGCCCGGCGCTGCCGGGGTGGAGGGGGTCTTATGAAGCGGATGGTATTGGCGACGTTGGCGATGGCGATGACGCTGGGCGTATTCACGGTGAATCCAGCACGCGCGCATCATTCGTTTGCGGCGGAGTTCGATCAGAACAAGCCGCTGAAGCTCACGGGCAAGATCACCAGCATGCGTTGGGCCAATCCCCATGCGTGGGTGTATATCGATGTGACCGGTGAGGACGGCAAGGTCACCAATTGGGGCTGGGAAACCACTGCCGCGAACACACTTTACCGTCGCGGCTGGCGCAAGGAAGATCTGACGGTTGGCGTCGCCGTGACGATCGAAGGTTATCAAGCGCGCAGCGGTCAACCGGTCGCCAATGCGTCGGCGATCACGTTGCCGGACGGCAAGCGCTTGTTTGCGGGGGCTGCGCCCACGGAAAAATGAGCCGCATGGCCCTGAGAAGGGTTACCCCGCAGCGGCAAGTTTGGGGTACTTGCCCAGTGATGCGATGAACAGCACTGCAAGGACTGACAGACTCGCACCAACGAACAGCGCCGGGGTATACGACGTGAACGCATCGTAGCTGTGCCCTGCGAAGAAGACTCCAACGCCACCGCCGATGTTGAACACGACAAACAACAGCCCATAGATTCGGCCCAGCGCGCGTCGTCCGAAGTACTGCGTGCACAGATATCCCAGTGCATCAAACTCCATCCCCAACCCGATGCCCACCGAGATCACCGTGATGGCGGCAGTGATGTGGCTCGGAGCGATGGCCAGACAAGTAAAGCCGATGGCCGGGCACAGCAGAAACAAGCCTGCGACGAACGGTGCGTGAAAACGATCGAGCAGATAGCCGGAGACCAGACGGGCGATGATGATCGATACGCCCAGCAGCGACGCCAGACCAGCGGCTTCGGCTCTGTCGAGCCCTTTATCGACCAGCAATGGAACCATTTGCGAGGTGGTCCCGTTCAGCATGGCCCCCAGCAGCATCGTGGCGATCGCGAGTTTCCAAAACGCGCCGGTGCGCAAGCACTGCTCGAAGCTGCGGCCAATCTGATTGACGTCCGCCGGCGCCGCAGCGCCGGTGTTGGCGATGCCATCGGGGAATGAATTGACATCGGCAGGACTGTTGCGAATGACGAAGTAGATCAGCGGCAGCACCAGCACCAGATTGATGCCGCCCAACGCCAGGTACGCTTCGCGCCAACCCGCCGTACTGATCACATAGCTGACCGCTGGAGGCAACACAATGGCCGCAACACCGGCTCCGGATGTTCCCAGCGCCAACGCCAGACCTTTGCGCTTGTCGAACCAGGTGACCAGCAGGCGCACATAGGCGATGGAGGCGGTTCCGCTACCCAACACGGTCAGTGCGATCATCGAGGCGTAGAAATGCCACAGATTGCCTGTCAGAAAATAGAATGAACACAGCAAGACCCCGAAGCATAGTGTGGAGGGCAGCAAGGCGGCTCTGACGCCCTTTTTGTCCGCCAACAGGCCCACCAGCGGCGCCGACAGCAACATCGACCAGTTCGACAGCGTCAAGCCGAATGAGATGGCTCCCCGGCTCCAGCCAAGCTCCTCCTCCAACGGCAGCACGAACGTGCTGAAAGCGTAGATCATCGTGCCGACGTAGCCGAAGCAGATGCCCACGGCCGTGGCGGCGATGATGTACCAACCGTAGAATGTTCCGTTGTTGTTTGTAGTTGTCATGAACCATCCTCGGAAAATGCCGCCAATGAGCGGTGGCCGGCGGGCTACACAGGCACGACGCTAAGCTGTCTGGGTGTGGATAGCAATCTTTCCGCGCCGCGTTCGGTGACCACAACCGGATCGCCGAGCACGAAATACCCGGCAAGCGGCGTGTAGGTATTCGGGTGCACGATCAGCACGGAATTCTTTTCGAGCACGGTGGACTCATCTTCGAGAATGGGATATTCATCCAGATGCAATCCCAGACAGTGGCCGCGAACCCGGGTGTATTCGGAGGTGCAATACTCGCCGTAGCCGTGGCGGCGAAATACATCGTTCTCGGCCTTGGCAACATCATGCGCCGTGACTCCCGGCTTGATCACGGCAATACCCGCAGCAACAGCTTCCTCGAACAGCGCGAAGGATTCCTTCTGCCTGGCGGAAGGCTCGCCAATCACTGCGGTTCGGCAGATCTGCGTCCAGTATCCCCGTGTTTGCGGCGTCAGTTCCGTGCGCACCAGATCGCCGACCTTGAGCCGCCGATCCGACGGTGGCGTCATTCCCATCACTTCGGTTCCGCCGGAGGCGATGATCATGAAGTTGTCTTCGGCGCCCTCGCCTCGCAACCGCGCTTCCACCCCGGCGATGATTTCAAACTCCCGGGCGCCCGGCCGGCACGCATCGAGAAATGCCTGCCATGACTTGTCGCAGATCACGCCTCCGGCGCGCAGGCGGCTGATCTCCAGATCGCTCTTCACCAGCCGCACCGAATCCATCAGGGCGCTGGCGCGCTGGAATTCGATATGGGGCAGCAGCGCCTGCAACTGCGCCATGATTCGCTGCGGGAGAAACTCCAGCCCCGCCAGACCAATGCGTCCGGAGCGCAGATCAGCGCCAATGCAATCGGCGATGTGCACGACATCCGGAAAATCGATGAGGCGGATATCGGACACGAATCCGGATTTGCGCAGCGACAGCTCATCCTCGTTCGAGCAGGCAAACGCCGTGACCGCGCCGGATGAAGGCAGGTACGCGAACGCGGCGCTGGCTTCCAGCGCGGCATCGGACAGATAGCGCACGTTCTCGCGCCGCCACGCCGGAGAGAAGATCAGCAGGGCCTCCAAGTCATTGGCGGCCAATGCCTTGCGAATGCGCTGGCAGCGCCACTCAATTTCAGAGGCGTTCAAGCCATCATCGTTCGACTGTTTCAAGAAATACTCCCAACACCGTCGTCCGTAACCGTATACATGTCTGAGGCCGTGACCACGCCGGCTTCACCGGCGAGCGAAACACTGGCGCATACGACCTGACCGGCCTGTAACGGCGTATCTGCATCCTCCGACGGACGATAGTACCCACGGGTCTCCACATAAGGATGCGAGATGCACGAGAACTTGCAGCGATAGCCCTGATCGACCGTGGCGTTCGCGGCGGCAATGATCTGACGCTCACTCCTGCCGGCGCGAATCTGCCGGATCATCGTGGCCAGCGCGGCATTTGCGGCATCGGCCGCCGCGCCGCCATGAGCGCGTGCGAGGCGAACCCAGACGTATCTGTACTGCCCCACGACGTCGATGCACTGGCTGCCATCGGTCAACGCACGATAGCGGACATCCGCATCCTGGAAGCCGGCCATGCGCGTACTGCGCACCGCGATGCCGGTTCGTTCATCACCATCGGCGCCTTGCGCCCAAGCCTTCTCGATGCTTTGATCGAGCAGGCTGGCCGCCTGCTGCAACAGACGCAGCTCGTATTGGTCGGGCACGCCGCGTCGCGTGCTGACGCCGCCCGGCATATCGAGCAACCGGGCTTGCGGCAGCAACTCCTGAAGCCCGTTGGCCAGCGGACTGGGCCACCACTGCATATCCACGATGCCCACTTTCGCGGCACGAGATCCGCAGCGCTCGTCCAGAAACTTGCCAACGCCCTCTGCCAACTTCGGCGTGCTGCGGATGTCTTCGAGGATGGAGGTGGTCTTCATCCAGGGTTGCACACGCTTGGACAGCTTGGTGATCAGCGCCGGCTTGCCCTCCAACGGCACTGCCAGCAACGCCTCGTTCCAGTACAGACACAGGTTGGTCAGATAGTTGATATCCCCGGAGCGCGACACGTCGGCATAGATCACCGCCACTTGCGCACCGGAGGCTTTTGCATGATCGCGCACTGCGTTCAGACGTTCGGCGAACGCCTCCCGTGGAGTCTCCTCAAGATTGAGTATTGCCAGACCGCGCTTCATTGTCCTTCTCGATTAACTGGGGAGCCACGGCAATCAACCCGCCACCGGAGAGCATCTCCAGCAGGAATGCGGGGATCGGATTGCCCTTGATCACTTGACCGGTGCGCAGCACCGTCACGGTGCCGCCGGGCAGATCCACATGGAGTTGATCGCCCTGTGTGATGGCCGCACGAATACCCGGCGCTTCGAGAATCGGCAGACCAACCTCAAAGGCATTGCGGTAGAAGGTGCGCGCGAAACTCTCGGCCACGAGGCAGGAAATACCCGTGGCGATCAGCGCCTTGACGGCGACCGCGCGACCGGAAGACTGCCCAAAGTGTTTCCCCGCCACCAGGATGTCGCCCGGCGCAACGTGCTTGCCAAACTCCGGGTTGTCGTCTTCCAGCACGAACTTGGCGGCCTCCGCCATCGGCAGAAAAACACGATCAGCCTTGATGATCTGGTCGGTTGGGATGTAGTCACCGGCGACCCAGCACTTGCCGCTGAAATTGAAATTGCTCATGGCGTGCTTCCCCGTGCATCCGTGATACAGCCGTGCAACGCCGATGCGGCCACCGTTTGCGCCGACGCCAGGTACATGCTCGCCTTGGCGCTGCCGTTTCTGCCCGGAAAGTTGCGCGCATGAGTGGAAATCATGCTCTCGCCGGCGGCCATCGCTCCCATGTTGATGCTCTGATTGGAACCGGTGCTGGGCGGGAACCACAGCGCGCCGGCTTCGTGGAGTTGTTGCACCAACCCTTCCTGCAAGGCTTGCGTGAACACTCCGCGACTGCACGGAACGACATTGAAGCGAACCTGCGGATGCACGGACTTGTTCTTCAGAATGTTGGCGGCCATGCGGATGTCTTCGATCCGCCCACCACCGTGACCACCCAGCTCGGCCCATTGAATCTTGTGACCGACCACTGCGTTGATGTCTTTCACGTTGCCCACTGTTGGCGGGCAGGCCACTTGCGGCTCGATCTTCGATACGTCGAACCGCAGCACCGACTCCGGACGACGCGCGCTGGGCGGGCTGACATCCAGACCTTCCCAGTGCCCCATGACACCCAGCTCGCGTGCGAACTGGAATACTTTTTCGTCGGGGTCGATATAGGCGCACTTGGCGCCCACATCCACCGTGATCAGCGGGAACAACCAGCGATCAAACAGATCCAGCCCCTCGATGAAGGGGCCGGCAAACTCCAATGCCTTGTAGACCGCCCCACCCTCGCCAATCTGAGCCGTCAGCCACAGCGCGATGTCGCGCGGAGTGGTGCCGGGGCGCAGTGTTCCGGACAACTCCACACGCACCGTCTCCGGCACGCGAAACCAGGCCTTGCCATAGGGGAAAACCATGCCGGCATGACAATCGTTGCCAATCGCGGCGGCAAAGGCTCCCAATGCGCCATGCACCGGAGTGTGGCTATCGGAGCCCACCACCACCATGCCGGGGCCGATGAAGCCACCGCGCGCCACGGCGTTGTGAATGTTGCCGTTGCCGCAATCCAGCAGCTTGATGCCGTACTTTGCCGCCCACTCGCGATCGGTCTTCAAGACATCGGCTTCACGCTCGCGAGGCGGCGAGAACAAATGATCAAACACCATGATGACGCTATCAGGGCGCGCCAACGGTTTTTTGACCTTCTCCTCATAAACCTTCGCGGTGATCCAGCCGCTCAGATCGTGCATGATCATGCGATCGACATCGGCAATCACCACATCGCCCGGCGCGACTTTGCGGCGGCCACTGGCGCGCGCCAGAATACTCTCTACCAGGTTCATCGCATCATCTCCCGGGGATCGGTGATCACGCCGGCAATGGCCGACGCCGCGGCGGTGGCGGGACTGGCAAGATATATCTCGGCGTCATAGCTGCCCATGCGGCCACGGAAATTTCGATTGGCGGTGGAGATCGTCACCTCGCCCTTGTCCATCGCCCCGCCGTCTCCGGCGCAGGCGCCGCAGCCGGGGTTGGTGATCAACGCGCCGGCATCGATCAGCGTGGAGAGGATGCCATTGTCCGCCGCCTGCTTCATCGTCTCGCGCGAACCCGGAGTCACCAGCAATCGCACGCTATCGGCAATGCGCTTGCCTTTGAGAATATCGGCCGCTTCAACCAGGTCGTCGTATTTGGCGTTGGCGCAGGAACCAATGAACACCTGATCGACCTTCGTACCGGCCACGGCCGAAATGGGTTTGACGTTGTCCACCACATGCGGACAGGCAATCTGCGGCTCAAGCGCGCTGATGTCGATGTCGAGCACTTTGGCGTACTGCGCTCCGGCATCGGGCAGCAACGCATTGCGCGCGGGATCCTTGACTCCGGCGCGGGCCAGGTACTCGTAAGTCTTTTCATCCGGGCGCACATAGGCGTTCTTGGTGCCCAGCTCCATGGCCAGATTGCACAAGGTCATGCGCTCGGAGATCGACAGACTGGCCGTGAGACTGCCCTCGAACTCAAGCGAATAGTACGTGGCGCCATCGGCAGTCAGATCGCCGATGAGTTTGAGCATGATGTCTTTGGGATAGACGCCTTTGCTCAAGCGGCCATCCAGATTGATCTTCATCGACTCGGGCACCAGCATCCACAGCGTGCCGGTAACCCACGCTGCGGTCAGTTCGCTGAAACCAACGCCCGTGCCGAATGAGCCCAGCGCGCCATAGATGGTGGAGTGCGAGTCCGTGCCGATGAGAATTTCACCGGGACGAACCAGCCCCTTCTCCATCAGCACCAGATGCGCGATGCCCGCGTTGACATCGAAGAAATTGACGAGACCATGCTTGCGGGCAAAATCCCGGCACAGCCGATGATATCCGGCCACCTGCGCCGTCGGCGCCGGAGAGATGTGATCCATCACCATCGCGATCCGTTCCGGATGCAGGATGGTGGCGCCCTTGAGCTTCTCGAATGTCTTGATGCAGCGCCAACTGGCCGTGTGGCTCATGTATACGTCTGGCGCCACATCCACGATCATGCCGGGCTTCAGATCACTGACGCCCGAGCCACGCTCCAGCGCCTTCTGTGCAAAAGTTTTCGCCGTTACGCTCATCGCTGCGCAGCCTCCCGCTCCAGCTTCTGCGCCACATAGGGCATCAAGCCACCGGCCTCAACGATATGCGTGAGGCTCTTGGGGTATGAGGGAAAGGAGAAACTGCGGCCGTTGACGTGAATCTGGCCGCTGCCGACATCAACCTCAACGTCATCGCCGTCCTCGATTGCTGCAACTGCCTCACTGGACTGCACGACCACCAGCCCGGTGTTGATCGCATTGCGAAAAAACACCCGCGCGAAAGATTCGGCAACCACCGCCTCGATGCCAGCGCCGATCAGGCAACTGGCCGCCTGCTCGCGGGCGCTGCCGCAGCCGAAGTTCTTGCCCGCCACGACCACCTTGGCCTTGAGCAATCGTTCTTGAAACTCCTTGCCCAGCGGTTCAAAGGCATGTGTGGCCAACTCCGCAGGGTCGATGCTGGTCAGATAACGACCGGGGATGATCACATCGCTGTTGATGTGATCGCCAAGTTTCACGCAAGGCCCACCGAGTTTCTTCGTGCTCATGGCGTGGTGTCTTCCAGGAACCAGTCCGTGGGGACTTCACGGCCAATTTTTTTCTCAAGCGCCAGTTCATGAATCCGGGCCCCCACGGCGGCAAATTGCAGCCCCATGCCCGTGTTGTTCGCGTACACCGTGATCTGATCCTTGCCGGTGCGGCCCGGCTTGACGCCTGCCAGCAGTTCGGGAATCGAGACGATGTCGTCCATCGTGATGCGACCGCGCTGCACCGGACCCAGAATGTCGATCTGGTTGTCGTGCAGAATCTGCTCCTTGGACAGCACCACGATCCGGTCGGCGCGGTCGAATGTCGCATCATCCAATTCGCGCCTCATCGCCGTGCCGTCTGGCGAGGTGATCGAGGTGACATGCGTACCGGGTTCGAGCCATTCACCCGAGAAGCAGGGATCCATCGTCGCCGTCGCGCAGGTGACGATCTGGCAACCCTGCACCGCCTTGCGCGGCTCATCCACTGCGATCAACCGCACCTTGCCATTGACCTTGGGCGACTGCTCCCTGACGAAGCGCTCGCGATTGGCCTGAGTCGGGCTGTAGATCCGCACCTCTTCGATCGAGGGACGCACATGAAGCAAGGTGTGCAGATGCGATTCTGCCTGCCAGCCCGAACCAAACAGCGAGGCAACCTTCGCATCCGGATTGGCCAACCCGCGAATACCCAGCGCCGACGTGGCCCCAACCCGCCACTTCTGGATCACACTGTCGTGCATCATGCACAGCGGCTCCAGCGTCGTCATGCTGTAGAGCGTGACCAGGCCCACGTAACGCCCACCCGGCGCGGCAGGCAGCAAGCGCCGCCGTTTGACTCCGCTGGGCAGCGTCTCCACGCCCACCATGTCTGAGGTGATCCGCAGCGCCCACACGCCACTGGAAACGTTCCCGCCCTCCTGGGACTTGAAACGAAACCGAAAGCCGGGGTGGCGCTCATCCTCAACCGGAAAATACGTGTGGGTGCGCTCCCGATTCGCCGCCCGCTTGTCGGCAAGCTCGCGGTAGGCCACTTCCAGCGACGCCAGACAATCCTCCGGCGTCAGCAACTTCTCAACATCTTCATTGGATAGAACCAACATGCTACTGGCACGCTCCTGTGTGGAGGGTATGGGTGTTTGTCGAGGCTGCGCAAACCCGACAGTCACTTGCGCACACCACCGCAACGCTCGCCTGAAGGTCGGCGGGCGCGCAGCGCCGTGGGATCAGTTGCCCGGCGGCGGCCCACCGGCTCCCGGTCCAGCGCCAGCGCCCGGCGGCGGCCCTGCGGGCCTGCCTCTCCCGCAGCCTGCCGTTGTGCAGACCGTCACCTCGTGGATGTAGCGGTTCTTGCCACCCTCGACCCGGAACATCTGGCTGGCCTGGGTTCCCGGGTCCTTGGGTATGCCGGCATCGAGCCAGGGGAAGTTGTGGAAGATGACGACCGCGCCGAAGTTCTCGTCGATGACGTAGCGGCGGTTGGTCACATTGAGCTTCTCGGGGAACGCCCCCATCGTGCAGGCTTGGCCCTCCGGATTCCGAGCGGCGGTGCTCACGCGGCCTTCGAGCCGGGAACAGGGCGTGCCATGCGGCACCGGGAGCGTGGGCTCCCCCCAGTTGTTCAGGTATGCGTCGGCTGCCGCCTGGATGGCCTGCCGAGTGTCACGTTTGTCTTTGGGGATCTCGTCCCACTTCTCGGCCTTGGTGACGGCAAGGTGCTCGGCCGCGCCGAATACCCAGTCCCCCTCGTCGGTCACCACGGATTCCATCTTCGATACTTCGCCCTTGTCCGTGGCTTCCATGCGCGTGTGGATCACATAAGGGTGCGCATCGGTGGCCGCCACTATCTCCGTGAAGGCGGCGCACTGCGTGGTGTCGTGGAAGCTGCGGGTGAAGTCGATCTTCAGGGGCCCGGCCAGCACACCCTTGGCGATGTCCAGGGGCTTGTCGTTCTCGGCGTAGACGGCACCCTTCGCAAGCGGCAACGTGGCGGGCTTGCCGGCCGTCTGCGCATTGACATAGGTGTCGGTCAGTTTCTGCAGCGTCTCGCGGGAACATGCCGCTCTGGCGTCTGCTGCGAACGCTGCACCGGCGACAGCGATCGAGCAGAGCATGATGGTGGTTCTTACGGTTTTCATTTCACGCATCCTCCCCCAAGGTTTCTTTGCGTGCATTGTATGCCGATTTTTCGCACTGCATCGCCCCGGCTGTTCTCAGCACCCGGCGCGCTATGTGCGACGGCTCTCCTCTGCCGCCAACGCCAGCAGGTAATCACGAAACGGCTCGCCCAGCGTCGGGTGATGCAGCGCGTATTCCACCGTGGCTTGCAGGTAACCCAGCTTGTTGCCGCAGT
>JAITMN010000215.1 GCA_031277355.1 Nevskiaceae bacterium
ACCGCGCTGGCTCAATCACCCCGTTGCCCTTGCGTTTGGCGTCATACAGCGCCAGATCAGCCAGATGGATCAGTTCATCCAGGTCCATCCGGTCGATCGAACCCAGCGTGTAACCAATACACGCCGACACGCCAATCTCATGTTCATGCAACCACAGCGGCTCGCTGATCACCGCGCGCAGGCTGTACGCCAGATTCGCGGCGTCCTGTGCGTGGCGAATCCGCGTCTGGATCACGACGAACTCATCACCGCCCAGACGCACGATCATGTCGCAGTGGGGCACGGCTTGCATCAGCCTTGCGGAGATCGCCTTCAATAGCGCATCGCCGATCACGTGGCCGAAGGTGTCGTTCACGGGTTTGAAGCCATCCAGATCGATGCAGTACACGGCAAGGCGACGCTGAGCGCCGCCACTGGCGAGATGATTGCCATACCACTCGCGCAGCGCGAGGCGATTGGGCAACCCGGTCAGCGCATCGTGTCGCGCCAGCGTTTCGAAGGTCAGCCGCCGCGTGATCTCGGCGGTCATCGCATCGGCCTGCTCCAAAACGCTTTTGATCCCGCCGAACAGCAGCAGCGCCGTCATGCCCGCCGTTGCCCAATAGGCCACGCCGCCATGCAGCAGGCAGACCACCGCCCCCGGCGCCACCGCGCCGATCAGGCAGGGAACCGCAATGCGCGGCCGCAAACCCATGCCCGCCGCAACGCCCGCGCCATAGCCAACGAGCAGACACATCATCAGTGCGTGATATTCCACGAAGGGCAGATGCAGCACATACGCCGCCGACACGCCCAGCAACAGCGCAAAGGGGTAGTACGTCAGCGCCGCTCGCGTTTCCAGAGCCCGCGCGCGCTGCGCACTGAGCGCGGCGCCCCGCGCCTCCACCCGGTCGATCATCAGCACGCTGATGCGCGCGGCGCTGGCAAGCACGCCCAGCGCGGCGAAAACCGCCAGCACGCGATTGCCGGTTTCCAGCGCCAGCGCGCCGAAACTGACCACATAGCCCACCGACATGATGCACACCCGCAGCAAGTTTCCGTACAGGCTGCGAACGAGGTCCGGATAGACGGCCTCTGGCGTGGCTTGCCTTTGAAACAACATTGTTATTCGTCCCTGCGCGCGAGAATTGGCGGAGAGAGAGGGATTCGAACCCTCGAAGGGCTTTTGACCCTTACACCCTTAGCAGGGGTGCGCCTTCGACCACTCGGCCATCTCTCCGCAGACTATCTGCGAACGGCGGATGATACTGGTCAGCCTTGAAGGGGTAAAGCCACGGGCGATTGCGGCCCGACACACCCGGAAGAGAGGCCACCGGGCCGGACCCGATGAAGCATCGGGTCGCGCAAGCCCAGTGGATTGTTTACAGATAGTCGGCGTTGTGACCGTTCAGTGTATTGCCGATGGAGTGACCATCGCCATTCTGTTCGGCCTTGATGCGATCGAAGATCTCTTCGCGGTGGACCGACACATGCTTCGGTGCATTGACACCCAGGCGGACCTGATTGCCTTTGACACCCAATACCGTCACGGTGACTTCGTCACCGATCATCACAGATTCGCCAACACGGCGGGTAAGAATCAACATGTCTGCTTGCACTCCCTCAATGGATTGAATTGCAGAGTGCTGAGAATTGTGGCCTCGCAAATGCTCGCCGTGAATCGGCGAAACCCTGATTCGATTCTCAACATGTCAATCTGTCGCCATTTTCAGCAAATTGCTGACTCGGGGCGCCACCCCGGTCAGTACGGAATCCAGCGCTGCGACATCGCTGCCGCCGGCTTGCGCAAAATCGGCTCGTCCGCCACCTCGTCCACCCAACTGTTTGGCCACTTCCGCCACGATTTCTCCCGCCTTTATACGTGTTATCAGATCCGGCGTCACTCCCGCAACCAAATTGATGCGGGTGTCGTCATTTACCGACGCCAGCACAATCACTGCGGATTTCAATCTGTCTTTTAACTGATCTACGGCGCTACGCAAAGTCGCCGCGTCAGCATTGGGCAATTTTTTTGCAAGCACGTTCACGCCATGCACATTCACTGCCCCGCTGGCAAGGTCTGTGCCCTGGCCCGAAGCCAGTTGATCCTTCAGTTGGCGCAACTGTTTTTCCAGCGTGCGCGTCTGATTCAGGTTTTCCTTGATGCGCTGCGGCACGTCTTCGCGTGTGCCGCGCACCAAACCGGCGACCTGCTTCAATAATTGCTCGCTTTGTTCGACATAATCCAGCGCGCCCTCGCCGGTCACCGCTTCGATGCGGCGCACACCGGCCTGAATTCCCGATTCGCTGGTGATCTTGAACAGGCCGATGTCGCCCGCGCGGCTCACATGCGTGCCGCCGCACAGCTCGGTGGAGAAGTCCCCCACGCGCAGCACACGCACCACATCACCGTATTTTTCGCCGAACAACGCCATTGCGCCGGCGGCCACGGCTTCGTCGTAGCGCATGCTGCGAGTTTCGGCTGGCGCGTTGGCGCGAATCTGCTCGTTCACGCGACGCTCGATGCGCTGCAATTCATCGGGCGTTACGGGCTGAAAGTGCGCGAAGTCGAAACGCAACCGGTCGGGCGCAACCAGCGAACCCTTTTGCTGCACATGCTCGCCCAATGCCTCGCGCAGTGCAGCATGCAGCAGATGCGTGGCCGTGTGATTGCGGCGCGTGCGTGCGCGGCGCGCGTCGTCGATGTGCGCGGTGAGCAACTGGCCTACTTGCAATGCAGCAGACGCCTTGCCGATGTGCGCGAAGGCGCTGCCGCGCTTGCGCGTGTCTTCGACGGCGAAGACTTTGCTGCCATTGGCAAGCAGTTCGCCGGTGTCGCCGACTTGTCCGCCGGACTCGGCGTAGAACGGCGTGTGTTCCAGCACCACTTCGCCTTGATCGCCGGGAGAAAGATGATCGACGGATGCGCCGTCTTTCAACAGCGCGACGATGCGGCTTTCATCAACGGCTTGATCGTAGCCGGTGAATTGCGTGATCGCGCCCAGATCAGGACCGGCGCGAAGATCGACGCCAAATTGACTCGCGCCGCGTGCGCGCTCGCGCTGCGCTTGCATCGCGCGGTCGAAGGCGGGCTGGTCGAGACCATAGCCGCGCTCACGGGCGATGTCGGCGGTGAGGTCGAGCGGAAAGCCGTAGGTGTCGTAGAGACGAAAGGCCACTTCACCGTCGAGCACATTGCCGCCGACAGCAGCAAGCTGCGCGAGGGCTTCGTCGAGCAGCGTCATGCCGGTGGCCAGCGTGCGCGCGAACTGCTCGCCTTCTTTCAGCAGCACGTCGCGGATGAAGTTCTGCTTCTCGCGCAGCACCGGATAGGCTTCGCCCATCGCCTGCGTCAGCGCGGGCAGCAGCGAGGCGAAGAACGTAGGCTCCGCGCCGAAGCGATGACCGTGACGCATCGCGCGGCGCATGATGCGGCGCAGAACGTAGCCCCGGCCTTCGTTGGCGGGCATCACGCCGTCGGCGACGAGAAAGGCGCAGGCGCGGATGTGATCGGCGATCACGCGCAGCGAGGGGCTGGCAAGGTCGGTGGTGTCGAGCAGCTTGGCCGCTGCGTCGATCAGCGTGCGGAACAGGTCGATGTCGTAGTTGGACTGCACGCCCTGCATCACCGCGCAGATGCGCTCCAGGCCCATGCCGGTGTCCACGGAGGGCTTGGGCAGCGGCGTCATCTGGCCGTCGGCGGCGCGGTCGAACTGCATGAACACCAGGTTCCAGATTTCCACGTAGCGGTCGCCGTCTTCGTCGGGCGAACCGGGCGGACCGCCGGGGATGTCCGCGCCGTGGTCGTAGAAAATTTCGGTGCAGGGACCGCAGGGACCGGTGTCGCCCATCGACCAGAAGTTGGACTTCTCGCCCAAGCGCGTGAAACGGTCGGCCGGCACGCCGATGTGGTTCAGCCACAGGTCGGCGGCTTCGTCGTCGTCCTGGTACACGGTGACCCACAGGCGCTGCGGGTCGATGCCCAGCGTGCGCGTGAGGAAGTCCCAGGCGAAGGTGATCGCATCGCGCTTGAAGTAGTCGCCGAAGCTGAAATTCCCCAGCATTTCGAAGAAGGTGTGGTGACGGGCGGTGTAGCCCACGTTCTCCAGATCGTTGTGCTTGCCCCCCGCGCGCACGCAGCGCTGGCTGGAGGCCGCGCGCACGTAGGGGCGCGGGTCTTTGCCGAGAAAGACATCCTTGAACTGCACCATCCCGGCGTTCGTGAACAGCAGCGTGGGGTCGTTGCCCGGCACCAGCGAACTGGAGGCCACGACGGTGTGATGGGCAGCCGCGAAATAATCGAGAAAGGCGCTGCGGATTTGGGCGGCGGAAAACGGCTTCGGCGGACGGCTCATCGCGGTTGGGTCTTCAAGGAAAACAGGGCGCTATGATCCTTGGAAACGCCACTGACTTGCAAAGATCATTAGCGCCCTGGTGGCACAAAAAAGAGCTGCCGGCGTCAGTCTTCCAGATCGGATTCCAGCGCAGCGGAGATTTGCTCGGGGAGGAAGCCGCGTTGTTGCAGGAAGCGCATCTGTTTGGCCTTCTCGGGCCACTGTGTGGGCAGGGAGGAGCCGAAACGGCGACGGCGAACTTCGGCGGCCAGTTGGTGGAAGTCGGGGGCGCTGGCGAAGGCCGTGGCGAGGGCATCTTGCGAGAGGCCCGCTGCGGTCAACGCCTGACGAATTCGCGCCGGGCCCTGACCGCGACGGCTCAGCGCGCGGACGAGGTTTTCGGCGTAGCGGTCGTCGTTGAGCAGGCGCTCTTCGGCCAGTTGCGCCACGGCTTGCGCGGCGACCTCTTCGGCGAAGCCCTTGCGCGCCAGCGCGGCGGCAAGCTCCTGCGCGGCGTAGTCGCGCCGGGCGAGCAGGCCGATGCCGGCGACGCGCGCAGCGGAGGCGTCTTGCGCGCCGGTCTCATCGCCCCGCTGAACCGGCCGCGCTGATCGGCGTCGCGGAAAAGGCATGGCCGCTGGCCCTTCTCTTTGGCCCTTAGTTCAGCTTCTCGCGCTCCGCCTCGCCGGCCGCCTTGCGCTCCGGCAACAGCTTGGCGCGAATCTGGCCTTCGATGTCCTGAGCGATCTGCGGATGTTCCTTCAGGAAATTGCGGGCATTGTCTTTGCCCTGACCGATGCGCTCGCCCTTGTAGCTGTACCACGCGCCAGATTTCTCGACGATGCCATGCGTGCTGCCCAGGTCGATGATCTCGCCTTCGCGGGAAATGCCCTGACCGTACATGATTTCAAACTCGGCCTCGCGGAACGGCGGCGAAACCTTGTTTTTCACCACTTTGACGCGCGTCTGGTTGCCCACCACTTCCTCGCCGCTCTTGATCGCCCCGATGCGGCGGATGTCGAGCCGCACGGAGGCGTAGAACTTCAGCGCGTTGCCGCCGGTGGTGGTTTCGGGGTTGCCGAACATCACGCCGATCTTCATGCGAATCTGGTTGATGAAGATGACGATGGTGTTGGAACGCTTGATGTTGCCGGTGAGCTTGCGCAGCGCCTGCGACATCAGACGCGCGTGCAGACCCACCTGCAATTCGCCCATTTCGCCTTCGATTTCGGCCTTGGGCGTGAGCGCAGCCACCGAGTCGACGACGATCACATCGACCGCGCCGGAGCGCACCAGCATGTCGGTGATTTCAAGCGCCTGCTCTCCCGTATCCGGCTGGGAGACGAGCAGGTCGTCGATGTTGACGCCGAGCTTCTGCGCGTAGGAGGGATCGAGCGCGTGCTCGGCATCGACGAACGCCGCAGTGCCGCCGGCCTTCTGGACTTCCGCCACAACCTGTAACGTGAGCGTGGTCTTGCCGGAGGATTCTGGTCCGTAGATTTCAACGACGCGGCCCTTGGGCAGCCCGCCGATGCCGAGCGCGATATCAAGCCCCAGTGAGCCAGTGGACACCGCCTCGACGTCATACGAGGCCGTGGCGTCGCCCAGGCGCATGACCGAACCTTTGCCAAATTGCTTCTCGATCTGGCCGAGGGCGGCGGATAAAGCCTTCTTGCGGTTTTCTTCCATTGGGGCGTGACCTTGGTTGGGTGAGTGGGAGCTGATGGAGGAATTATTCCACAAAGGACTGTATATGTGTACAGTGCATTTCTGCTGCGTTTGTATCAAAACTCAAGCAGCCACTTCAGCGCGAACTGCACCGATTCGCGCCGCACCGCGTCCCGGTCGCCCGGCCAGTGCCGGCGCACCGCCTCCACGCGCACGCCGCCGCCCCCGCCTCCACCGCCGCCCCGGGCGGCCTGCCCAAACCACACCTCGCCCACCGGATGCCGCACCGTGCCGCCATCCGGACCGGCCACGCCGCTGATCGCAATGGCGCGGTCTACCCCGCCCACGGTGAGCGCGCCCCGCGCCAGTTCACGCACCACCTGCTCACTGACCGCACCATGCGCCGCCAGCGTGGCCGCGCGCACGCCCAGATCACGCAGTTTCGCCGCGTTCGAGTAGCACACCCAGCCGCCCTCGAACCAGCGTGAACTACCGGGGATGTCGGTGAGCAGTTTAGCCAGATATCCGCCGGTGCAGGATTCAGCCGTGGCCAGCCGCACGCCGGCGGCAAGAAGCGCCTCGCCTACAGTCCGCGCGCAATCGGCCAGTTCGGTGTCGGTGGGCGCGCTCAGGTGGACTTTTTCTCAAGCGCGGCCTGTTCGACCACGCGCTTCTCACGCGCGCGCCCCAGCGCCAGCGACAGCGTGAACCAGCCCGCCGCAATCACTGCGGCAAGGCCGGCCAGCCACGGCTGCACGGCCATGAGTTTCGACAACCCCGTGTACAGGAACGCATTGACGAAATCCGCCGCGCGAAACACCGCGCCATCGACGATGTTCTTGGCCTTGAATTTTTCCTCGCGGCTGACCACCGGCCACAGCGATTCGCGCGCCACGTTCGCGATGCCGAAATTCGCCGCGCGCTGCAAAGCCTGGAACGACGCCACCGCCAGCAGCGTGGAGAAGAACATCAGCGAAGCAAAGCCGAAGACGAAGACCAGCGGCAAAATCGCCAGAGCCGCGCCCGAGCCGATTTTCTTGATGATTCGCCCGGTGCCCGCCAGTTGCACCAGCAGCGACAAAATACCCACCCACTGCGCGATCAGCGCGAAGATGCGCGTGCGCTCGGCGGTGTCGGTGGTCATCGAAGCCACCAGATGCGCCTGCACGAAATACAGGAACGTGCCCAGCAGCGACAGCAGGAACACCCACAGCGCGATGCCACCCAGATAAGGGGATTTGAACAGCAGCGGGAAGCCATCGAACATGCCGCCACCCACAGCCTGCTTGGCGCGGCCAGCACTGGCGGCGACGAAATCAGGGTCCGCCGCCTGCATCTCCGGTGCAGCTTTGTCCAGACGATTGGCGCACCACACCGCTGCGATCAGCAGCACTCCCGACACCCACAGCAGATTGTGCACGCCCAGCGGCGTGACCAGATTGCGCGTGAGGATGGGGCCCAGAATGCTGCCCAGCGAACCACCTGCCGCAACAAAACCAAACAGGCGCTTGCTCTGCTCGGAGGAGTAGATATCCGACAGAAAGCTCCAGAAGATCGACACGGTGAACACCGAAAACACGGTGATCCACATGAAGAACGCATATCCGACGATCTTCGGCGCAACCTCAAACTTCAGCAGCGCCCAAAAAATGAGCATGTTGGCGACAAGGAACAAATACATCACCGGCACGAAGCGCTGACGCGGCAATCGCGCGGCGATGGCCGCCTGCAATGGCGCAGTGACCAGCGACACCAGGAAGGTGCCGAAGAACAGCCACGGCAGATCCTGCGCACCACCGCGAATACCGAACGCATCGCGCAGCGG
>JAITMN010000223.1 GCA_031277355.1 Nevskiaceae bacterium
TGCGTGTAGCCAATGGCGTTGTCGGCCAGCTTCAGGCCCTTGTACTCATGCATCTCGCCGCGCGACCACAGGCCGCCATTGCTGTTCTTGTAGGCGGTGAAATTCTCGATGGTCGAAACGATTTGAGCGCTGTTGCGGTCAGCCGGATCAACGGACGACAGATGCCCGCCCGTGCGGAACGTGCCATCGGGCTGCGGGCTGCGGTCCATCATGAAGCCGTCGAAGTTGGAGTGGGCCACATTGCCCTTGAACTCCCGAATCTTGGTTCCGCGCGGCCAGGTGGTCTTGCTGATCTCCGTGCCTTCGAACTGGCCGGTGGGATGCGTCGGGAAGGCGAGCCAGTAGCCGGTGGAATCCGAACCGGCGGCCACGTTGTCGATGTAGGCGTTGTCGGGATTGGTGATCCAGAAACTCGACACGGTGTTGTCCGAAGGGATCAACACATTTTTGGAGAGCTGGCCTTCGGTCTTGAAGTTCAGGCCGTCGCTCGTCGTGCCGAACGGGGCAAGATTGGTGGGATCGCAAGGCAGCGACGTGTGGCACTTGGTTTGAATCGCCAGGTTGCGAACGAAGCGATTGCCGTGCTCGATGCCGTCTTCCATGAAGAAGCAGTGACCCACGGTGTTGTAGGTGACGTTGTTCTCAACCTGCAACTCGTTCGTGCCATGCACCGTTACGCAGCGATTGAAGGTGTCGTGAATCGCCGCGTTTCTGATGTACTGGCCTTTCGCATCGCCAACCAGATGCCAGTGCACCGGATAGCGGGCCAGCGTGAGGTTCTGGCCCATGCGATTCAATTCCACACCTTCGATGTACATATGGCTCGAAGGCATCGCCATGATGTGGCCGCCGAAGAACGACTGCGCCGCGTCGGCTGAAGCCTGAATCTTGATGTTGCGCGTGATCAAGCCCACTTCGCCGCGCTCGTCCACGTCGAAGGTGACCTTGCCGAAGTGCATGTAGTCGAGTTTGTTGTCGAGCGTCAGCGCATTGCCGTTGATCGCGGTAATGGTGCGGCGCTCGGCCTGCCGGGGATTGAAATCGGTGGACGCCAGAACGATCTCATCGCCCACTCGCCAGCCCGAGGCGTTCAACACCGTGATCGAGGTGGCTCCGGCCTTGGCCGTTTCAGCCAGCTTGGTCCAGGCGTTGGTGGTGTTGCCGTGCAGGTTCAGCGTGCCGCCGGAGATCATGATGCCGCGATCGCCCATGCCGGCCATCACGTCTTCATTCTTGATGTTGTCGGTGAGCGTGATCGTCGCCTTGCGCGTGTGCGGGGCCGCTTCGCTGCCGATGGCCAGTTCGCCGTGCAACATGATCCATTCGGTGGTCAGTTCCAGATCGGCGTCGTTGGAGAACGTGAGTTTGCCGTCGATGGACAAACCGCCCAGCGCCGGGGGGCTGATGTCGAGCACCACGTTCTTGTCCCGGCCAATGGTGACTTTGTCGCCCAGCCCAGGCACCTGACGATTGGGCCAGGTGGCCGGATCGGACCAGCGCGAAGGCTGGGCGGCTTCCTGAGCCTGAGCCACAGCAGCATACGCGCTGACGGTCAGCACGGCTGGAAGCAGCGACGCAAGACGGAACGAACGATTCGCTTTATTCATGAAATTTGACCCCATATCGAACTTGTGAAAAAGCTCCCGGCAAAAACCGGGAGCTTTTGTCTATACCTGAAGAAATGCAACTTACCGGCTGACTTCCATCGTGGCTCCGCCGCTCGGACCTTTGTTCGGACCGGTGCCCAGGAAATCACCCGTAGAAACCAGCTTGACCCACAGCGAGCCATTGTCCTTGAAGTACGAGGTGTCGCTGGCATTGCGCAGCGCATCGAGGCTGCTCTGAGCCGTGCCCGAATCGGCTTTGGCGAACCCTTCCAGCTGGAAGATCACCCACGAACCGGCATCCAGTTCGCTCACGCTGACCCTCATGGCCGGCCTTTCGGTGGCCACCTTGATCTGCATGCCTGCGCGCACGTTGGTTGCTGCGTTGGTGGAGAACTCCTTGCCATCGCGACTGAGAATGACGGGCGGCTGCGTTGGCGGCGTGCCCATTGGGCGTCTGCCACCCGCGCGGGCCCCTGTGCCTGCGCCCGCAGCGGGCCCAGGGGCACCTGCGGCGCTGAAGTTCAGGCGTCCGTAGTCGCCCTTGCACACCGCAGCATTCCAGGTGGGCTTGACCTGGCAGGCTTTGTCCACGGCGACCATGTCGCTGGGGTCGGTGTTGAGAACGTAGGAACCGGCAACACCGGTGAGCGAGCCGTCGACGTCGTGCATCACAGCCGTCTTGTAGCTGTCGTTGCCGTAGTCGTCGTTACTCCACTTGTAGTTCTCTTTCTGGAACGCCGGGAAGTACACCGGCTTGGCGTTGGTGAACTTCGCGCCCTGTATCGCGTTGTGCGTGCTCACGCCGAAGCTGGTGAACAGCAGGTAGGAAATCGCGCCGGTCTTGCGCGTGGCGTTGTCGGCGTAGTTCACGAAGCTGATGTTGTGAAGCTCATGACGGGAGTCGTAGAACTCATAGCCACGGATCGGGAAGTCGGGCAACAGCGGCTGCGGCAAGCTGCGGCCATAAGCCTTTTCCGTATCCGTGGCGGGGTTGCCGATATTCTCGGTTTCGCCCACGAACAGCGAGTCCAGAACCTTCGAGGTGAAGCCGGAGCGATTGCTGTTGCCGGTGGCGTGCGTGTAGCCAATGGCGTTGTCGGCCATCTTCAAGCCTTTGTACACGTGCATTTCACCACGGCTCCACATGCCGCCATTGCGGTTCTTGTAGGCGGTGAAATCCTCGAAGTGCGATTCGACCTGCGGGGCGTTCGGGTCAGCCGGATTGCTGGTGGAAAGATGCCCGCCCGTGCGGAAAGAGCCATCGGGCTGAGGGCCGCGATCCATCATGAAACCGTCGAAGTTGGAGTGCGCGACGTTGCCCTTGAACTCCCGCACCTTGGTTCCACGCGGCCAAGTGGCCTTGCTGATCTCGGTGCCTTCAAACTGGCCGGTGGGGTGCATCGGGAAGGCGAGCCAGAAGCCGGTGGAATCGGAGCCCGCAGCCACGTTGCCCACATAGGTGTTGTCGGGATTGGTGATCCAGAAGCTCGACACGGTGTTGTCCGAAGGGATCAGTACGTCCTTGGATTCCTGGCCGGCGGTCTTGAAGTTCGTGTTGTCGGGTTCGGCTCCGAAGGGGCCGAGGTTGGTGGGGTCGCAGGGCTTGGAGGTATGGCACTTGGTCTGGATCGCCAGATTCTTCACGAAACGATTGCCGTGCTCGATGCCGTCTTCCATGAAGAAGCAGTGACCGACGGTGTTGAAGGTGACGTTGTTTTCAACCTGCAACTCGTTCGTGCCATGCACCGTGACGCAGCGGTTGAAGGTGTCGTGAATCGCCGCGTTGCGGATGTACTGGCCTTTCGCATCGCCCACCAGATGCCAGTGCACCGGATAACGGGCCAGCGTGAGGTTCTGGCCCATGCGATTCAATTCCACACCTTCGATGTACATGCGGCTCGAAGGCATCGCCATGATGTGGCCGCCGAAGAAGGATTGCGCGGCATCGTCCGAAGCCTGAATCTTGATGTTGCGCGTAAGCAGGCCCACTTCGCCGCGTTCGTCCACGCCGAAGGTGATCTTGCCGAAGTGCATGTATTCGAGCGGTTTGTCGAGCGTGACCTTGTTGCCATTGACGGCAGCAATGGTGCGGCGCTCGGCCTGCCGGGGGTTGAAATCGGTGGACGCCAGAACGATTTCATCGCCCACGCGCCAGCCCGAAGCGTCCAACACATCAATGGAAGCGCTGCCAGCTTTGGCGGTGCTGGCGAGCTTGGTCCAGGCGTTGGTGGTGTTGCCATGCAGGTTCAGCGTGCCGCCGGACATCATGATGCCGCGGTCGCCCATGCCGGCCATCACGTCTTCATCTTTCACATTATCGGTGAGCGTGATCGTCGCCTTGCGCGTGTGAGGGGCCGCTTCGGTACCGATGGCCAACTCACCGTGCAGCATGATCCACTCGGTGGTCAGTTCCAGATCGGCATCGTTGGAGAAGGTGAGTTTGCCGTCGATGGACAAACCCGCCAACGCCGGCGGACTGACATCGAGCACCACCTGCTTGTCTCTGCCGATGGTGACCTTGTCGCCTGCCACCGGCACCTTGCGGTTCGGCCAGGTGTTTGGATCAGACCAGCGCGCTTCCTGGCTCTGCGCGGCGGCGGATACGCCAGCCAGCAGCAATGCCGGAAGCAATGATTTAACAAGGAACGAGCGATTGTGTTTTGTCATGGCCCCAAGTCTCTATGTTCGAAACTGACCCCCGAGTTGACTTCGCAAGATAGCGCGATCCTCAACACTGTGTCCACACCCGAAGCGGTGACATCGCGTCCGCGCCGGAGGGCGCGCATGAACATAAAAAAAGCCCCCGGCTGTGAGGCCGGAGGCTTTTGGCTGATGCTGCCAGCGTGCGCAGCTTTAGCGGTTGACCTGGAGTCTGGCTCCGCCGCTGGGACCGCTGGTGGGGCCGGTGCCAAGCACGTCTCCCGAGGAGACAAGCTTGACCCACAGCGAACCATTGGCCTTGTAGTACGAGGTTTCGGTGGCCTTGCGCAGCGCATCGAGGCTGCTCTGGGCCACGCCCGACTCTGCGGCGGTGTATCCGGGCAGTTCAAAGACCACCGACGAACCGGCGTCCAGTTCCGACACGCTGATGCTCAGGGAGGGTCTGTCGGAATTCACCTTGAACTCCATGCCCGAACGCACGCCGGATGACCCGAAGACGGGGAAATCCTGCCCATCGCGGGTGACCGTGACCGTCGGTTCGGACGGGGTGCCCGGCTCGCGGCGTCTCATGCCACCACCGCCACCGGCGCGAGGAGCCGCGCCGGCAGCACCGGCAACGGCCGCGCCCGGAGCGCGGGCACCGGGACCGGCGGCGCCAGGAGCACCTGCGCCGGGACCACCGGCACCGGGGCCGCCAGCGCCGGGACCACCTGCTCCCGGGCCACCCGCGCCAGGACCGGCGCCGCCCGCAGGACGGCCCGCACCAAAGGTCATGCGCCCGTAGTCACCCTTGCACACCGCAGCGTTCCAGGTGGGCTTGATCGTGCAGGCCTTGTCGATACCGGCCATGTTGCCCGGATCGGTGTTGAGCACATAGGAGTTGGGAGTGCCCGTTACCGAGCCGTCCTTGTCCCAGATCACCGCAGAGCGGTAGGCGTCGTTACCGTAGTCGTCGTTGCTCCAGCGATGATTTTCGACCTTGGCCATCGACGGGAAATACACCGGCTTGGCGTTGACGAACTTCGCGCCCTGCACCACGTTGTGCGTGCTGATTCCGAAGCTGGTGAACAGCAGGTAGGAAATCGCACCGGTCTTGCGCGTGGCGTTGTCGGCGTAATTCACGAACGTGAGGTTGTGCAGTTCATGACGCGAGTCATAGAACTCGTAACCACGGATCGGGAAGTCCGGCATCATCGGATACGGCAGGCTGCGGCCATAGGCCTTTTCCGCAGGCGTGGCGGGATTGCCGACGTTGTCGCTCTCGCCCACGAACAGCGAGTCGTACATCTTCGAGGTGAAGGCAGAGCGATTGTTGTTGCCGGTGGCATGCGTGTAGCCAATGGCATTGTCGGCCAGCTTCAGGCCCCGGTACACGTGCATCTCACCACGCGACCACAGGCCGCCGTTGCGGTTCTTGTAGGCGGTGAAATTCTCAATGAGCGATTCCACCTGCGGGGCGTTCGGGTCAGCCGGATTGCTGGTGGACAGATGCCCGCCCGTGCGGAAACTGCCATCGGGCTGAGGACCGCGATCCATCATGAAACCATCGAAGTTGGAGTGGGAAACGTTGCCCTTGAACTCCCGAATCTTGGTTCCACGCGGCCACGTGGCCTTGCTGATCTCCGTGCCTTCGAACTGACCCGTGGGGTGCGTGGGGAAGGCGAGCCAGTAACCAATGGCGTCGGAACCCGCAGCCACGTTATCCACATAGCTGTTGTCGGGGTTGGTGATCCAGAAACTCGACACGGTGTTATCCGAAGGAATCAGCACGTCCTTGGATTCCTGACCGGTGGTCTTGAAGTTTCTGCCATCGGCCTGTGATCCGAAGGCGGCCAGGTTGGTCGAGTCGCAGGGCTTGGAGGTATGGCACTTGGTCTGGATCGCCAGGTTGTGCACGAACCGGTTGCCATGCTCGATGCCGTCTTCCATGAAGAAGCAGTGGCCCACGGTGTTGTAGGTGACGTTGTTTTCAACCTGAAGCTCATTCGTGCCATGCACCGTGACACAACGGTTGAAGGTGTCGTGAATCGCCGCGTTGCGGATGTACTGACCCTTGGCGTCGCCCACCAAGTGCCAGTGAATCGGGTAGCGCGCCAGCGTGAGGTTCTGGCCCATGCGATTCAATTCAACGCCTTCGATGAACATACGGCTCGAAGGCATCGCCATGATGTGGCCGCCGAAGAAAGACTGCGCGGCGTCGTCCGAAGCCTGAATCTTGATGTTGCGCGTGAGCAGGCCCACTTCGCCGCGTTCATCGACGTCGAAGGTGATCTTGCCGAAGTGCATGTATTCCAGCGGCTTGTCGAGCGTGATCTTGTTGCCGTTGATGCCGGCGATGGTGCGGCGCTCGGCCTGCCGGGGGTCGTAGTCGGTGGAGGCAAGGACGATTTCATCGCCCACGCGCCAGTTGCTGGCGTTCAGCACGTCGATCGACGTGGCGCCCGCCTTGGCCGTGTTGGACAGCTTCGTCCAGGCGTTGGTGACATTGCCGTGCAGGTTCAGCGTGCCGCCGGACATCATGATGCCGCGATCACCCATGCCGGCCATCACGTCTTCACCCTTGATGTTGTCGGTGAGGGTGATGGTGGCCTTGCGGGTGTGGGGGGCCGCTTCGGTGCCGATGGCCAACTCGCCGTGCAGCATGATCCACTCGGTGGTCAGCTCCAGGTCGGCGTCGTTGGAGAAGGTGAGTTTACCGTCGATGGACAGGCCAGCCAGCGCCGGGGGGCTGACGTCGAGCAGCACTTGCTTGTCGCGGCCAATGGTGACTTTGTCGCCTGCCACCGGCACCTTGCGGTTGGGCCAGGTGTTCGGATCGGACCAGCGCGCCTCCTGAGCCTGAGCGGTGGAAAACGCTCCAGCGATCAGGACTGCGGGAAGCAGCGCTACGCGAAGGAACGAGCGATTTGACTTTTTCATGGCATTAGGCCCCGTGTTCGAAGATGATCCCGACTCCAAGCCGCCAAGCATAGCGCAATCGCCGCCACGCGACATCTACCCCGCAAGCGTGCTGCCCAGGATTTTCGAAAGGGCGAACTAAGTGATAACGTCCGCTGTCTCAATGCCGATAGAGCATCCGCGCTCGCCGCCCATGCCGGGCGCAACAGAAAATTCATTCTCATCAGGGGAGCGATTCATGAAAAGTCAGTTCAGCAAGGCAGCATTGTCCGCAGCCCTCGGCGCATTGTGCGCGACGGTCGGCTTTGCGCAGGCTCCGGGGCCCGCGCCCGGCGCGAGAGGTCCCGGCGGCCCGGGAGCACCGCCAGCCACCGGCAACGTGGCGGTAGCCAATCCAACCTACACGTCGCTGCTGCTGGAAGTGTCCATCGATCGTCCTGCGGCGGAAGTCTGGAAGCGCGTGGGCAAATTCTGCGATATCGGCGAATGGATGCAGGTGCCGTGCACGATTACGTCTGGCAAGGATGGCGAGGTGGGCACCGTGCGTTCCATCGGCCGCGAGATCCTGGTGGGCAAGACGGACCTCTCATACAGCTATACGCAGCCGGTGCAGGAAGGCCGACCCTACATCCTGTATCACGGCACGATGGAGGCCAAACCGGTCACGGCCACCACGTCGAAGATCGTCTACACGCTGATGTGGGACAACTCAACGCTGGCCGATGA
>JAITMN010000242.1 GCA_031277355.1 Nevskiaceae bacterium
AGCGGGCGGCTGTTTGGCGTGCAACGCACCTGCACCGATTCGGCGCGGCCGTTCTATCAAAGCTGCGCGGAGCGAACCTATGTGGCGCAACTGCTGCCCGAGTTTCGCATGCTGGCCAACGGCTTTGCCGATGGCAAGCCATTGGGCCGGCTCAATGATCTGATTGCCGATGGACGCGGCGGCGCATTCTTCACCGTGGGCGGGGCTTACCACGTGGATGCGGCAGGCAAGGTCAGCGTCGTCGAAGATCAGAACCTGCGCTCCAACGGCATCATGCTGTCGGCCGATGGGCGGATGCTGTGGGTCACCAACGGCGATCGCGTGATTGCGTTTGATGTGGCCGCCGATGGCTCCACGAGCAACCGCCGCGACTTTGGCCTGCTCGATGGCGACAACGGCGGCGATGGCATGGCGATTGATTCGCAGGGGCGGCTCTACGTCACCGGCAATCTGGGCGTACACGTGCTTGATCGCGACGGCAAACATCTGGGGCTGATCCCCACTCCCCGCCGGCCCATTGCGCTGGCGTTCTCGGGGCCCGGCAAGAAGGTGCTCTATGCGCCGCAGATGGGCGCCATCGGCCCGGATGGCAAAGCGTGGAACACGCCGGAAGGCGTGCGCAACACCGGCATGAGTCTGTATCGCATCCCGATGCTCAGTGAAGGATTCGGCGGGCGACCGAAGTAGGATCAGCGCGATGAATCTGTTTTCGATGCTGCAAGCGCGCGCCGCGCAAGGCAAGCCGGTGCGCGTGGGCTTGATCGGCACGGGCAAGTTCGGCGCGATGTTTCTGGCGCAGGCGTTGACCACGCCGGGCCTTGAAGTCACTGCCGTGGCCGATCTGTCGCCGCAGCGTGCACGCAATGCCTGCCGCACGGCGGGTTGGTCCGAAGCGCGCATCGAGGCAACGTGGTTTGCCGACAGCGGCGTGGAGTTGTGCGCATCGGATCGCATCGACGTGGTGGCCGACGCCACCGGCGCGCCCGCCGCAGGCATTGCCAATGCGCTCACCGCCATCGAACACGGCAAGCACATCGTGATGGTGAACCTGGAAGCCAACGCCATCGCAGGCCCTGCGCTGGCGGCGCGTGCACGCGCGGCAGGCGTGGTGTACTCGCTGGCCTACGGCGATCAGCCCGCGCTCACCGCTGAACTGGTGGACTGGGCGCGCGCCAGCGGCTTTGAAGTAATCGCCGCCGGCAAGGGCACGAAGTTTCTGCCGCACTTTCCGCAGGTCACGCCCGATACGGTGTGGGAAGCCTTCGGCATGACGCGCGAGGAAGGGCACGACGTCAATCCTTACATGCTCACCTCCTTCACCGATGGCACGAAGTCGGCCATCGAGATGGCGGCGGTAGCCAACGCCTGCAATCTGGCGGTGCCGGAGAACGGGCTGTCGTTTCATCCCTGCGGCGTGGATGATCTGGCGCATGTGCTGCGGCCCCGCGAAGTGGGCGGCGTGCTTGAGAGCAAGGGCATCGTCGAAACATTGTCGTGCCTGGAACGCGATGGCAGGCCCGTGTTCCGCGATCTGCGCTGGGGTGTTTACGTCACGTTTGAAGCGCCCACCGATTTCGTGGCCGAGCAGTTTCGCTATGTGCATCTGAACACCGACGCCACGGGCCGCTATGCGGCGATGTACAAGCCCTATCACATCGTCGGCATGGAGCTTGGCGTCTCGCTGCTATCGGTGGCGCTGCGCGGGGAACCCACCGGCGAGGCGCGCTGGTTTCGCGGCGATGTGGTGGCCGCAGCCAAGCGCGATCTGCGCGCGGGCGATGACCTGGATGGCGAGGGCGGCTACGCGGCCTATGGCAGATTGATGCCTGCGGAAACTTCTGTGGCGCGCGGCGCGCTGCCCATTGGCCTGGCGCATGGCGTGAAGCTGGTGAAGTCCGTGCGCCGCGATCAGGTGATCACCTGGAGCGATGTATCGCCATTGCCCGATGATCTGACGATGGCGCTGCGCCGCGAAACCGAAGCGATGGTGCGGGGCTGACGCGCTGGTCTTCCCCGCACCGAACGCTTCGCAAGGGCTACTTCATCCGCAGCACGACGACGTCGTCGCTATCCACGGGCTTCGTCGCCGCACGGATCGCGGCAACCTGCGCAGGCGTGACTTCCCTGGCCTTGTCCGGCGTATTGCCCCAGCCGTTGCGGATGAACGTGACGGCATCGGCGATCTGCTGATCCGTCATCAGCTTGTGGAACAGCGGCATGTCGTATACCTCGACATGACCCTGCGCAACGATTCGCAGCGAACCGTTCAGCACCAGATTGATCAGCGAATCCGGGCGCGGATCGAGCACCACCGGATTTCCCGCCAGCGGCGGCAGCAACTTCGCGCCCGAGCCCCGGCCGTCGTAGCCGTGGCAGGACACGCAGTATTCGAAGTAAGGCTGCGAACCGCGCTGCTCGAACTTCAGGCTCATCAACTGCGTGGTCGTCGAATCGCTGTATTCCCAGGGCTTGGCGCCCTTTTCCACCTTCGCGGGCAGCGACTTCAAGAACACCGCCATCGCGTTCAGATCGCTATCGCTCAGGTGCGCCGAACTGCTGTTGATCACCTCGACCATCGGGCCGAAGGCCGTGCCGTGGAGATTCTTGCCGGTTTTCAGGAACTCGGTGACTTCCTCCGTGCTCCAGCGGCCCAGACCGGAATTGATGTCCCCGTTCAGCGAAGAGGCTGACCAGTTATCAAGCGACGCGCCGGCCAGGAAGTTCGAATCATCGGCCTCAAGGCCCTTCTCATGCGACAGGAAACCGCGCGGCGTGTGGCAGGCCCCGCAATGCCCCAGACCTTCCACCAGATACGCGCCGCGATTCCACTCGGCGCTCTGATCGTCCTCGGTCTCGTAGGGGTCATCGTCGAGGAACAGCATGTTCCAGATCCCAAGCATCCAGCGCGCGCTGAGCAGGCCCGAAGTTTCCTCCGGAATGTTGGCCTGCTTCACCGGCTGCACTTCTTTCATGAAGTAGTCGTAGAGCGCGCGCATGTCGCCCACGGAAACCTTCGCATACGAGGGATACGGCATGGCCGGATAGAGACGATGACCGTCCCTGGCCTTGCCCGTGCGCATCACCCGGTCGAATTCCTCGAAGGTGTAGTTGCCGATGCCGGTTTCCGGATCGGGCGTGATGTTCGTGGTGTAGATGAAACCCACGTTCGGCACGGCCATTTTCAGGCCGCCGGAGAACGGCGCACCGCCGGGAATCGAGTGGCAGGCCACGCAGTTGCCGGCTCGCGCCAGGTATTCGCCCTGCGACATGCCCGCCGGGGTGGCGCCGCCGGCTGGGGCCACGATGCGCTCGTCCGGGCTGGACGAGCAGGCAGTGAGCAGCGACGCTGCGCCCGCCAAAACCAGGGCGACAAGAGAAGTGGTGTGTTTCATAGCCCCCTCAAACCTCGTTCTCGTAATCGGTCGTAGAGTCTAACGCCATTCATTCGGCTGCGGCACGAAGTTGCCGAATCTGCCTGCCGCCGCTGAACTCAGCCGCGCAACTTGCGCAGCTTTTCCAGAATCTTCAACTGCTCGGACGCGCGCACCAGTTCGGCTAGCGCCTCGGCCTGCTCCAGTTTATCGACCTTGCCGGCCAGCGCCTCCTCGGCGCGCTGCTTGGCGGCGAGCGCTGCGGCCTCGTCGATGTCCTTGGCGCGGATGGCGGTGTCGGCAAGGATGGTCACCTTGTTGGGCTGGATTTCCAGCGCCCCGCCGCCCACGAACACCGAGTGTTCGCCCTCGTCTGTCTTCACGCGCACTTCGCCGGGCTTGAGCAGCGACAGCAACGGCGCGTGACGCGGCGTGATGCCCAACTCGCCTTCCTTCGCGGGCACGAACACCATCTGCGCTTCGCCGGCGAAGATTTCGCCTTCGGCGCTGACGATGTCGACGTGGATGCTCTTGGCCATGTTGTGCGCTCGCTTTTGCGTTTGCCGCCGATCAGTTCAGCGTCTTGGCCTTTTCCACGGCCTCTTCGATGCCGCCGACCATGTAGAACGCCTGCTCGGGCAGGTGGTCATAGTCGCCATTCAGGATGCCCTTGAAGCCGCGAATCGTTTCGGCCAGCGAAACGATCTTTCCGTCCTGGCCGGTGAACACCTTGGCCACGTTGAACGGCTGCGACAGGAAGCGCTGGATTTTGCGGGCGCGGAACACGGTCTGCTTGTCTTCCTGCGAAAGCTCATCCATGCCCAGGATGGCGATGATGTCTTGCAGTTCCTTGTACTTCTGCAACACGCCCTGCACGCCGCGCGCCACGTTGTAGTGTTCCTCGCCGATCACCAGCGGGTCGAGCTGGCGGCTGGTGGAGTCGAGCGGGTCCACCGCAGGATAGATACCCAGCGCGGCGATGTTGCGCGAGAGCACGACGGTGGCGTCCAAGTGCGCAAACGTGGTGGCGGGCGAAGGATCGGTCAGGTCGTCCGCAGGCACGTACACCGCCTGAATCGAGGTGATCGAGCCGGTCTTCGTCGAGGTGATGCGCTCTTGCAGCACGCCCATTTCTTCGGCCAGCGTGGGCTGATAACCCACCGCCGAAGGCATGCGGCCCAGCAACGCGGAGACTTCCGTGCCGGCCAGCGTGTAACGATAGATGTTGTCGACGAAGAACAGCACGTCGCGGCCACGGCCGCTGGCCTGCTTCTCGTCGCGGAAATACTCGGCCATCGTCAGGCCCGTCAGCGCCACGCGCAGACGGTTGCCGGGCGGCTCGTTCATCTGGCCGTACACCATCGCCACCTTGGAGTTTTCCAGGTTCTCGGCGTCGATAACGCCGGACTCGATCATCTCATGGTAGAAGTCGTTGCCTTCACGAGTACGCTCGCCCACACCGGCGAACACGGAAAGACCGCTGTACTGCTTGGCGATGTTGTTGATCAGTTCCAGCATGTTCACGGTCTTGCCCACGCCCGCGCCGCCGAACAGACCCACCTTGCCGCCCTTGGCGAAGGGCACCAGCAGGTCGATAACTTTAATGCCGGTGACGAGCAAATCCTGACCACCCGCCTGCTCATCGAACGAAGGCGCGGGACGGTGAATCGGCAGCGTGCTTTCCGCCGCCACCGGACCGCGATTGTCCTGCGGCGTGCCGAGCACGTCCATGATGCGGCCCAGCGTGGCCTTGCCCACCGGCACGTTGATCGGCTTGCCGGTGGCGTTCACCGCCAGGCCGCGCTTCAAACCTTCCGAAGCGCCCATTGCAATCGCGCGCACCACGCCATCGCCCAACTGCTGCTGCACTTCAAGCGTGAGGTCCACATCGACGAGCTTCAGCGCCTCGTACACCTG
>JAITMN010000262.1 GCA_031277355.1 Nevskiaceae bacterium
CATCGCGGCCACCACGGGCGCCCTGCACTTGATGCTGGGGACGATTCAGGCCGGTAGCCACCACGGTCACGCGCAACTCGTCGGTCAACTCCGGGTCGATCACGGTGCCAACGACGACGGTGGCGTCTTCGGAGGCGAACTCCTTGACGATGGCGCCGACTTCCTGGAACTCGCCAATCGACAAATCCATGCCTGCGGTCACGTTCACCAGAATGCCGTGTGCGTCGGCAAGGTCGATGTTTTCCAGCAGCGGCGAAGACACCGCTGCTTCGGCGGCCACGCGCGCACGGCCTTCACCGCGACCGCTGCCGCTGCCCATCATCGCCATGCCGGTTTCGGCCATCACGGTGCGCACGTCGGCGAAGTCCACGTTGATGAGGCCGGGGCGGGTGATCAGATCGGCGATGCCCTGCACTGCGCCCTGCAACACTTCGTTGGCGGCCTTGAACGCATCGAGCAAGGTGGTCTGCGCGCCAAGCACGGTGAGCAGCTTCTGATTGGGAATCGTGATCAGCGAATCCACATACTTCGACAACTCCGCCATGCCGGCATCGGCGGCGCGTGAACGCTTGTTTCCTTCCATGTCGAAGGGGCGCGTCACCACCGCAACGGTGAGGATGCCCATTTCCTTT
Organism: Nevskiaceae bacterium; assembly: GCA_031277355.1. Classification (GTDB taxonomy): domain Bacteria; phylum Pseudomonadota; class Gammaproteobacteria; order Steroidobacterales; family Steroidobacteraceae; genus ZC4RG30. Next base: position 633 of record JAITMN010000262.1, read on the forward strand.
GCGATCTGCGCCAGCACCGGAGCCGCACCGGTACCGGTGCCGCCGCCCATGCCCGCCGTGATGAACAGCATGTCAGCGCCATCGACCAGACCGACCAACCGTTCACGATCTTCCAGCGCAGCGGCGCGGCCCACTTCCGGATTGGCGCCCGCGCCCAAACCCTTCGTGATGTCGCTGCCGATCTGAATACCGTTCTTCACCTTGGAATGTTTCAACGCCTGCGCGTCGGTATTCAAACAGGCGAAGTCCACGCCTTCGATTCCACTGGTCACCATATGAGCCACGGCGTTACCGCCGCCGCCGCCCACCCCGATCACTTTGATTACAGCGTTTTGGCTGTAGGCATCCATTACTTCAAACATGACGCACTCCTCACTAATAAAAGAAACGGATCAGAAGCTCCCCTTGAACCAGGACTGCATGCGCTCCCATACACCCTGGACGCTCACTGGCGTCGCGCGTCCCCCGCGCGCGTTGCCCTGCGAGTTCTCGCGTGCGTAGAGCAACAGCCCCACGCCCGTTGAATAAATCGGGTTACGCACCACCTCAGCGATGCCCTTGACGTGCTGCGGCAACCCCAACCGCACCGGCATGTGGAAGATTTCCTCTGCCAGATCGATGGCGCCCTCCATGCGGGCGCTGCCGCCGGTCAGCACGATGCCGGCGGCGATCAATTCCTCAAAACCGCTGCGACGCAGTTCATCGCGAATCAAACCGAACAGTTCTTCGTAACGCGGCTCCACCACTTCGGCCAGCGTTTGCCGCGCCAGACGCCGCGCCGGACGATCACCGACGCTGGGCACTTCGATGCTCTCATCGGGATTGGCCAACTGCGCCAGCGCGCAGGCAAAGCGCACCTTGATTTCTTCGGCGTAGTGCGTGGGCGTGCGCATCGACACGGCGATGTCGTTGGTGACCTGATCTCCGGCAATCGGAATCACTGCGGTGTGGCGGATCGCACCCTGCGAGAACAGCGCCAGATCAGTGGTGCCGCCGCCGATATCCACCAGACACACGCCGAGTTCTTTTTCATCGTCGGTGAGCACGGCGTAGCTGGAGGCCAATTGTTCGAGCACCACGTCTTCCACGGTCAGGCCGCATTTCTGCACGCACTTGACGATGTTCTGCGCCGCGCTGTCCGCGCCGGTGACGATATGCACCTTGGCTTCCAGCCGCACGCCCGACATGCCAATGGGATCGCGGATGCCTTCCTGACCGTCGATGATGAATTCCTGCGGCAACACATGCAGGATTTTTTGATCGGCGGGAATCGCCACGGCGCGTGCGGCGTCGATCACATGCTGCACATCGGCTTCGCTGACCTCGCGGTCACGAATCGCCACGACGCCATGCGAGTTCAGGCTGCGCACATGACTGCCGGCAATGCCGGTGTATACCGAATGAATCTCGCAGCCGGCCATCAACTCGGCCTCTTCCACCGCGCGCTGAATCGATTGCACGGTGGACTCGATGTTCACCACCACGCCTTTTTTCAAGCCGCGCGAGGGATGCGAACCCACGCCCACCACTTCGATGGACCCGTCGGCGCCAACCTCACCGACCAGCGCGGCCACCTTCGACGTGCCGATATCGAGGCCCACGATCAACGGACGATCACTGCGCTTAGCCACGGCTGGCCTCCGTTGACGCCGTGCGCCAGCCAATCGCAAAACCATTGGCGTAGCGCAGATCGACGTAGGCGATGTCGGCTGCACGCGAGGCAACGATGCGCGCCGCCACATCCATGAAGCGATCGAAGCGCTGCTGTGCCTGCAAGCGGCCCAGCCGCACGACAACGCCATTGGCCAGCGACATCTCCCACGCGCCACGTTCGTCGAGCTTCAACTGCGACATCCTCAAGTCTGCTTCCACCAGTCTCCCCTGCGTCTCCAGCAACCATTGCGTCATCGCCGCCTCTGCGCCGGCCGGCCCCACCAACTCCGGCAGTTCAACCGGAATGTGGCGCGCATCGTTGACGAACAACTCACCGCGCACATTGACGAGGCCGGTTTCGCCCCACCTGGCCACCGGACGCTGTTCTTCAACGCGCACGATCAACTCATTGGGCCAACCGCGTGCGATGCGAACGCCATCCACCCACGGAATCTGCCGCACTGCGCGGCTCACCGTTTCCAGATTCACCGAGAACACGCCGGCATCGCCCACTGCGCCGCGCACGGCTTTTTCGATATCCAGCGGCGACACGCGCTGAAAGCGGCCTTCCACTGCGATGCGATCCAATGGGCGATTCAGCGCCAATTTGAGCGCGAAACCACCGGCCACCAGCGCCGCGCACATCGCCATCGCCGACAGCCATCGCCCCCAGTTGATCGAAGGCAACTTCAATCGACGCTTGGCCGCGCTGGCCTGAGGCTTGGCGCGTTTGTTGCGCTTGAGCTTCATCGCTGCCCTTCCTGCGCGAGCCGATGACGCGCGAAACTGGTTTCCAGCACCTGCCAACACAGTTCATCAAAGTCGATGCCCGCCGCGCGTGCGGCCATCGGCACCAGACTGTGATCGGTCATGCCGGGCACGGTGTTCAACTCCAGCAGCAGGGGCCTGCCAGTCGAATCGGCCATGAAGTCCACGCGGCCCCAACCCGATGCGCCCACGGCATCGAAAGCGGCCAACGCAAGCGAGGCCAGATGCGCTTCGGCTGGCGCGGATAAGCCCGCCGGACAGTGATAGGTGGTGTCGTTGCGCAGGTACTTGGCTTCGTAGTCGTAGAAATTGCGCGGCGTTTGCACGCGAATGGCTGGCAGCACGCGACGATGCAACACCGCAACGGTGTATTCCGCGCCGCTGATCCAGCTTTCGGCGAACACCACATCATCGACCGCAGCAGCCAGTTCATACGCGGGCAGCATTTGCTCGGCGCTTTCCACCTTGGTCATGCCGACACTGGAACCTTGCGTGGCCGGCTTGATGATGACGGGCAGACCCAAGCGCTCCAACGCCAGCGCGCAATCGGAGGCGCTGCGCAACACGAAGGACTCCGGCGTCTGCACGCCCACCGCCGCAGCCAGACGCTTCGTGCGCAGCTTGTCCATCGCCAGCGCCGAACCCAGCACGCCGCTGCCGGTGTAGGGCACGCCGAGCATTTCCAGCGCGCCTTGCAGCGTGCCGTCTTCACCGCCGGGACCGTGCAACGCATTCCACACGCGATCAACACCGCGCGTAAGCAGTTCGCCCAATGCGGTGTCGCGCGGATCGAAACTCTGCGCATCCACGCCACGGCGCTGCAACGCGGCCAGCACCGCTGCGCCGCTTTTCAACGACACCTCACGCTCGGGGGATGTTCCGCCGAGCAGCACCGCAACGCGGCCGAAATCTCGTGCATCGGTGATCCGCCGCATCCTTGCCGGATCGTGCGCCAATCGCATCAGGCAGCCTCCCCTACAACCCGGAACTCCGGTTTCAATCGCAGGCCATGCGCGCGTTCAACGGCGTGCTGCACCTGCTCGACCAATGACTCGATATCACGCGCGGTGGCTTCACCTTCGTTCAAGATGAAATTCGCGTGTTTGCTCGACACCACCGCGCCACCGACGCGACGGCCTTTCAAGCCTGCGGTTTCAATCAGCCTTGCAGCGTGATCGCCAGGCGGATTCGTGAACACCGAACCGCAACTCCACTCGCCAATGGGCTGTGTTTGTTTGCGCCGCTCAAGCAATGCGCGCGTGGCCGGTTCGGATGAAGGGCCATCAAAGTGCAGCGTCGCGGCGAGGAACCATTCATCGTTGGCGGGCGCTTGCACATGCCGGTAGCTCACGCGGTATTGATCGGCAGCGCGCACATGCACCTGCCCGCGACGATCCACCGTTTCCACCTGCCGCACCTGTTCCCAGGTCTCGCCGCCAAACGCACCCGCGTTCATCGACAACGCACCGCCCATCGTGCCGGGGATGCCGCTGAAAAATTCAGCCGGACCCAGATTCCAGCGCGCGCATTGACGCGCGAACTTCGCGCAGGGCACGCCGGCTTCGGCATACACCTCACGCTCGCCACGGCGTTCCAGTGCAGTCAACGCTTCGCGCGTGGAAATCACCACGCCGCGCACGCCGCCATCGCGCACCAGCAGATTGCTGCCCAAACCCAGCCACAGCAGCGGTGTTTCAGGCGGCAGCGCGCGCAGGAATGCGAGCAGGTCTTCGCGATCACGCGGCGTGAAGAACCAGTCGGCGGGGCCGCCCACATGCCAGGAGGTGTGGCGCGACAACGGTTCATCGCGGCGCACACGATCGGCAAATTGCGGCGGCATGATGAAGCCCGCGTTCATGCCGCCCCCGGTTCACGCATGGACAGCGCCTTGCGCAACGCCTGCGCCAGTTCATGCGCGGCGTTGCTGATGGTGCCCGCGCCCATCATCGCGATCACATCGCCGGGCCTTACCACTCCAGCCAGCGCGGTGGCGATTTCACTCACCTGCGGCACGAACACCGGCTCCACCTTGCCACGGCTGCGCACGGCGCGGCAGATCGCACGGCCATCAGCGCCTTCAATGGGCGCTTCGCCTGCGGCATAGACATCGGTGACCAGCAACGTGTCGGCGGTGGCGAGCACGCGCGCGAAGTCATCCAGCAGATCGCGGGTGCGGGTGTAGCGATGCGGCTGGAACACCAGCACGATGCGACGGCCTTCGTAGGCTTGACGCAAGGCATCGAGCGTGGCGGCGATCTCGGTGGGATGATGACCGTAGTCGTCGATGATCGTCACATCACCGCCCGGCAACGGCAACTCGCCCACCTGCTGCAAGCGGCGGTCGATGCCCTGAAAACCCGCCAGCGCGGTTTGAATCGCCTGATCGGGCACGGCGATGTCGGTAGCCACCGCAATGGCCGCCAGCGAGTTCAGCACATTGTGCAGACCGGGCAGATTCACCGTGACATCGAGCGGCTCATGGCCCTTGCGCAGCACGCGAAACGACGTGCGGCTGTGCTGGCGCACCACATCGACTGCGCGCACGTCGGCGTGTTCCGCAAAGCCATAAGTGATCACCGGACGCGACACCTGCGGCAGCAATGCGCGCACTTCGGCATCGTCGATGCACAGAATCGCCAAGCCCCAGAACGGCAGGTTGTGCAGAAATTCGATGAAGCTGTGACGCAGCTTCTGGAAGTCACCGCCATGCGTGCCCAGATGATCGTTGTCGATGTTCGTGACGACGGCCACGAGCGGTTGCAGATGCAGGAACGAGGCGTCGGACTCATCGGCTTCGGCAACGAGGTAACGTCCCGCGCCAAGGCGCGCATTGCTGCCCGCGCTTTTCAGGCGTCCACCGATCACGAAGGTAGGGTCTTCGCCACCTTCGGCCAGCAGACTCGCCACCAGACTGGTGGTGGTGGTCTTGCCATGCGTGCCGGCAACGGCAATCGCGTAACGAAAGCGCATCAATTCGCCGAGCATCTCGGCGCGCGGCACCACCGGAATGCGCTGGTCGAGCGCAGCAGCCACTTCATCATTGTCGTGACCAATCGCAGTGGAGACGACCACAGCATCGGCCCCTTCGATGTTGCCGGCGCGATGGCCCAGCAGAATCCGCGCGCCCAGTTGTTCCAGACGCTGCGTCACCGCATTGGCCTTGATGTCCGAGCCTTGCACTTCGTAGCCCAGATTCAGCAACACTTCGGCGATGCCGCCCATGCCGCTGCCGCCGATGCCGACGAAGTGGATGCGATGGATGCGGCGCATGCGCTCGTTCAGGCGGCGGCTCGTCATTGCAAGCCTCCCGCCACGAGGCTCGCGTGCATCAAATCAACAGCAGCCTGCGGACGCGCCTCACGCCGCGCCGCTTCGGCCATCGCGAGCAGCCGCGTGCGATCCGCGCACAGTTCGCGCAGCAAGGCGATCAACACCGCAGGCGTCAGTTGCGCATCGGCGATGCAATGCGCGGCTCCCGCATCCACCAGCAGTTGCGCGTTGCGGGTTTGATGATCGTCCACCGCATGCGGATACGGAACGAGAATCGCGCCCAGACCCGCAGCGGCAAGCTCGGCAATCGTCAGCGCACCCGCGCGACAGACCACCAGATCAGCCCACGCCAGCGCCTGACACATATCGGCGATGAAGGGCGTGTCTTCGGCAGCGAGTTTGTCGGAAAGGTCGATGCCCGCGTTGGCATAAGCCTCGCGCGCCGCCTGCACATGTTTTTCACCGGCTTGATGGCGCACGATCAAACGCGGCGCATCGGCATCGCGCGCCAACTGCGCCAATACTTCGGGCACCACCGCGTTCAATCGCGCCGCACCCAGGCTGCCGCCGACCACGAGCAATCTCACTGGCCCTTCACGACCGGCAAAGCGCTGCGCCGGCGGCGGCAGTTGTGCAATATCCTCGCGCACCGGATTGCCGATCACGCGCGCCTTCACGTTAGCCGGAAACGCGCCCGGAAATCCCGACAGCACTACTTTGGCAAAACGCGCCAGCACACGGTTCGTGTAACCGGCAACGGCGTTTTGTTCATGGATCACCAGCGGCCGGCCACTGAGCCACGCGGCAATGCCGCCGGGACCGGAAGCAAAGCCGCCCAATCCCACCACCACCGCCGGACGGCGACGGCGCAGCACCGCCAGCGACTGCAGCACCGCGCGCAGCAATGTGAACGGAGCGAGCAGCTTCGTGACCAGCCCCTTGCCGCGCAGACCACCCACGCTGAGCCACTCAATGGGAAACCCATCGGCGGGCACAACGCGCGCTTCCAGACCACGGCGTGTGCCCAGCCACACCACATCGAGCGCACGCTCGCGCAGCAAACGCGCCAGCGCCAGCGCGGGGAACACATGCCCACCCGTGCCACCGGCCATGATCAGCACGGTGCGGCTCATTCATCCACCTCTGCGGCGCGACGCCGCTGCGGCGAAGCCGCGCCACGAATCGCAACGCTGGCTTCGTGGTGCACGCGCATCACGATGCCCAGCCACGCCAGCGCAACGAGCATGCTGCTGCGGCCGTAACTCATCAGCGGCAGCGTCAATCCCTTCGTGGGCAGCGCGCCCATGTTCACGCCGATGTTGATCATCGCCTGAATACCCACCCACAGCGCGAACGCGGCGGCCAAGTACGACTGAAATTTCAGTCCCGCATTGGCGGCCATCCGCGCGATGCCGAACACGCGCCATACCAGCGCCAGGAACAACGCCAACGTCAGCAACACCCCGGCAAGACCCAATTCTTCGGCCAGCACCGCGAACAGAAAATCCGTGTGCGCTTCGGGCAGATAAAACAGCTTCTGCACGCTCTCGCCCAACCCCACGCCAAACCATTGGCCGCGACCGATGGCGATCAGCGATTGCGTCAACTGAAAGCCGCTGTCGTAGGGATCAGACCAGGGATCAAGAAATGTGGTGAGCCGGCGCAGGCGATAACTGGAAGTCACCGCGAGCAGCGCAAAACCCGATGCCGCCAACACTACCGAAGCCAGCACCCAACGCAACTGCGCACCGGCGAGAAACAGCAAGCCAAAGCCCGTGGCGAACAACACCGATGCCGCGCCGAAGTCCGGCTCCAGCAACAGCAGCCCGCACATCAACACCAGCATCGCAAGCGGCTTGAGCAACCCGCTCAACGTCGAGCGCAATTCCTTGTCGCGGCGCACCGCATAACTGGCCAGCCACACCAGCACCAGCACGCGCGCCACTTCGGAGGCTTGCAGATTGAAGCCCACCAGACGAATCCAGCGGCGGCTGCCATTGACCACATGACCGATGCCGGGCACCAGCACCAGCACCAGCAATGCAATAGCCGCCGCCAGCATCGCGGTGGAATAGCGCTCCAGAAACGAAGTGGGCAACGCCGACAACAACAGCGCCAGCACCAACCCGCCAAAGACCAGCAGCAATTGACGTTCCAGATACGCGAAGGGATTGCCGCCATCCTGCGAGGCAATCGAGATCGACGCCGATGTGACCATCACGAGGCCCAGCAACAGGATCGACAACACAATGCCCATCAACGCCGGGTCAAAGCGCAACCCTTCGCCGGTGCGTTGCACTGAACCGCGCGGCAGCGACAGCGCTTCGCCGCTCATGCCGGCAACTCCTGCACCGCTGCGGCGAACACCTGACCGCGATGCCCATAGTCACGAAACATATCGACGCTGGCGCAGGCCGGTGACAACAGCACCGTATCGCCCGGCTTCGCGGCATGCGCCGCAGCGTTCACCGCCTGTTCCAGCGAATCGCAGAACTGCACTTCGCACACGCCATCCAATGCCGTGGCAATGCGCCGCGCATCGCGGCCGATCAGCAGCGCGCGCCGCAGCTTGCCACGGGTGGCCGCATGCAAGGGCGCAAAGTCCTGATTCTTGCCGTCGCCACCGGCGATCAACAACAGCGGCCCCTCAAAGCTCGACATCGCCGCCACGGTAGCCCCGACATTCGTGCCCTTGGAATCGTCCACATAGCGCACGCCGGCCACATCGCGCACCCACTGCGTGCGATGATCCAGGCCGCGAAATTCACGCATCGCCGCCTTCATCGGATCGCACTTCAATCCCAGCGCCTCGCCCACCGCCAGCGCAGCCAGCGCATTGGCGATGTTGTGTTCGCCCTTGAGTCCCAGATCATCCACGGCGATGAAGGGCTGACCAAAGGCATGCACCCAGCGCCTGCCTTCGTGCGGCATCGCGCAAAGGTCAGCGCCGCTGTCCTCGCGCATGGAATACCGCAACCGCGATTGACCCGGACGCACCATCGGCGGCACGAGCGGATCATCCATGTTCACGATGGCCACGGCCGCATGCGTGAAAATGTTGGCTTTGGCCGCCACATAAGCGCCGATATCATGATGACGATCCAGATGATCCGGCGTGACATTCAGCACCGCAGCGGCGGCCAGCTTCAGCGAGCGCGTGGTTTCAAGCTGGTAGCTCGACAGCTCCAGCACATACAGACCCGCAGGCGTGTTGCTCAGCAGATCAAGCGCCGGCGGCCCCAGATTGCCGCCGGCTCGCGCATCGATGCCCGCAGCCTGCGCCATCTTCGCCGCCAGCGTCGCGACCGTGCTCTTGCCATTCGTGCCGGTGATCGCAACAACCGGCTGCGCGCCGCTTTGCGCAAACAGCTCGATGTCACCGATCACCGGCAAACCCAGCCCGCGCGCGGTGACGAAGAAAGGACCATCCAGCGGCAAACCCGGTGAAGTGACCACGCAATCCGCATCAGCCAGCAGCGCCACGTCGAGCCCGCCCAGCGACAGGCGCAGATGCGGAGCCAGCGCGCGCACCTGCGCCAACGCCGGAGGCGCGGCGCGCGTATCGGTGGCAACCACCTGCACGCCGTGCGCCAGCAGATAGCGAATCACCGAAAGCCCGGTAAGGCCCAATCCCACCACGACTGCGCGCTGCATGTTCATTCAACGCACCTTCAATGTGGCAAGGCCCACGAGCACCAGCAACAGGCTGATGATCCAGAAGCGCACGATTACTTTGGGTTCGGCCCAGCCCTTCAACTCGAAGTGATGATGAATGGGCGCCATGCGAAACAGCCGCTTGCCGCGCAGCTTGAATGAAGCCACCTGCAAGATCACCGAAGCGGTCTCCATCACGAAGATGCCGCCCATCACCAGCACGATCACTTCCTGACGCACGATCACCGCGATCACGCCCAGCGCACCGCCCAGCGCCAGCGCGCCCACATCGCCCATGAACACCTGCGCCGGATACGTGTTGAACCACAGAAAGCCCAGGCCCGCACCAGCCATCGCGCCGCAGAAAATCAGCACTTCGCCAGCGCCGGGTACGGCGGGAATCTGCAAGTAGCTGGCGAAGATCGCATTGCCGCTGGCCCAGGCGAACACGCCCAGCGCAGCGGCCACCATCGCGGCGGGCATGATGGCAAGACCATCCAGGCCATCGGTAAGATTCACCGCATTGCTCATGCCGACGATCATCAAATAGGTGAGCACGATGAATGCAGCAGCCGGCAGCGGCAACATGAAATTCTTGATGAGCGGCAGAAACAGCGTGGTTTCTGCCGGAACCTGCGCGGTGTTCCACAGCACGATTGCGGCGGCAAAGCCGGCCACAGACTGCAATGTATATTTCCAGCGCGGTGACAGCCCCTTCGAGTTGCCCACCACCAGTTTCAGATAATCGTCGTAGAAACCGATCAGACCAAACGCAGCGGTAACGCCGAGCACGATCCACACATAGCGATTGCGCAGATCGGCCCACAGCAAGGTGGAGATGCCGATGGCGACGATGATCAACGCGCCACCCATCGTCGGCGTACCGGCTTTTTTCAGATGTGTTTGCGGACCGTCGTCGCGCACCTGCTGGCCGATCTGGTAGCGCGACAGCGCGCGAATCATCAACGGGCCGATCAACAGCGACAGCAGCAGCGCCGAAGCCACGGCGAGGATGCCGCGCAGCGTGAGATACGAGAACACATTGAAGAATGTGTAGTACGGAGCCAGCTTTTGCGCCAACCAGTACAGCATCAGTGCGCTCCTTCGGCGGCGGATGCACCGGTCAGCGCGGCAACCACATGCTCCAGACGGTTCAAACGCGAACCCTTCACCAGCAGCACCACGTCGCCGGTCAATTGCTGCGCGAGCGCGCGCTTCAACGATTCGGTGTCGGGATACCAGCTTGCGCCGGTGCCGAAGGCTTCCACCGCCAGCGTGCTCAGCGGGCCGGTGGCGAACAGGCGTTCAACGCCCTGCGTGCGCGCGAAGGCGCCCATCTCCACATGACTGGCGCGCGCTTCGTCGCCCAGTTCACCCATGTCGCCCATCACCAGCCACGCGCGGCCCGGCAAGCTGGTCAGCACCTCGATACCGGCCTTCATCGACGAGGGATTGGCGTTGTAGGAATCATCGATCAGCCGCGCGCCGCAGGCGGTGCGCACGGGCTTCAATCGCCCGCCCACCGGCTGCATGCCCGCAAGACCGGCAGCGATGTGTTCAAGCGTTGCGCCCGCCGCCTGCGCAGCGGCGGCAGCGCACAGCGCATTGAGCAGGTTGTGACGCCCGCCGAGATTCAATTGCACCGGGATCGACGATGCCGGCGTGCGCAGCGTGAACGCGGTGCGAAAACCCTCTGCGGTCAGCGTTTGGTTGATGTCCACCGCGCTGTAGTCGGCGGGATGATCCAGGCCAAAGCTCACCACCCGCGCGCTCGTCATGCCGCGCCACAGATCAATGTACGGATCATCTGCGTTCAGCACTGCGGTGGCATCGGGCGCAAGGCCGGCCACCATCTCGCCTTCGGCGCGCGCAACGCCATTGAGATCGCCGAAGCCTTCCAGATGTTCCGCGCCGGCATTGGTGATCACGCCCACCTGCGGACGCGCAATCGCCACCAATTCGGCCACCTCGCCCGGGTGATTCGCGCCAATCTCTATCGCGGCGCTCAGGTGCTCGGCGGTCAAACGCAGCAGCGTCAGCGGCACACCGATGTGATTGTTCAGATTGCCGCGCGTGGCGAGACTCGCTCCGCGCTGCGCAAGAATCGCCGCGATCATTTCCTTCGTCGTCGTCTTGCCATTGCTGCCTGCCACACCAACGACCACGCCCGCATAGCGCGCACGCCATGCCGAAGCGGCGCGCGTCAGCGCCTGCTGACCGTCATCCACATGAATCAGCGGCAGCGTCACGCCTTTCACGGGTCTATCGACCACTGCGCCGACCGCACCCGCCGCCGCCGCCGCGCTGACGAAGGCATTGCCATCAAAGCGCGGACCGCGCAGCGCCAGATACAACTCGCCCGGCGCAAGCGTGCGCGTATCGGTGTTGACGGCGGTGTAGAGACGATCCTCTCCCACCAATCGGCCTTCGCAGAGTGCGGCGAAATCCTGCAAGCGTCCCATCAGGCACGCTCCTTGCCGGTGAGCAGGTCGCGCACCACGCGCTGATCGCTGAACGCACGGCGCTCACCGCCGATGATCTGGACCTGCTCGTGCCCCTTGCCGGCCACGAGCACGGTGTC
>JAITMN010000267.1 GCA_031277355.1 Nevskiaceae bacterium
CCTGCGGTTTCATCCTCCATGAACTGTTCAGCCGCTGCGAGCAGCGCCTGCAACTGAATGACCTGATTGAATTTGCGAATCGGGGCGGGCGGTAGCCGGTTGCGCCCAAAGGACAGCGCGCCCGCGCGATCTTCGGGTGAATGCAGCAGGTAATCGATTTCCGTGAGATCGGCGCGCCCGGTGTACTTTTCGATGATGCGACGGCCCCAGGCATCGGGGGAGGCATCGCGCAGAACCCCGAAGATGCCTTTGAGCTTTACCGTCTGCGCGCGGTGTGGCGTCAGCGGCAGTTCGTACGGATCAAGCGCAACGGCATCGGCGCGGCTCAGGTAAGCCGGGTTGTAAACGAACGAACCCGTGGGCGAGCCTGCCTGCGGGAAGTCCAGCTCGTAAAACCCCGCTGTGACGACCTCCAACGACTGTGGCAGTTGGAGATAAACGTATGCGCGCAGGTTAGAACTGTTCATCTGAGCGTTCCCTGGCATGACGCACGCGCTTGGGCAGACGTGCAAGCTCCAACTGCCGGCCTTCCGCATCGCGTTCCGGGTCGGCAAACGCCTGCATCTCGGATTCCAGCCCCATTGCCCACAGTGCGGCCAGATAGGCTCCCAGACCGGTTTGCAGGTTGCCGGCTTCCACGGCGCGCATCGTGTCGTAGCTGATGCCTGCCTTGGACGCCAACTGGCGCAATGTCAGCCGACGGCGTTTGCGGGCCAGCGTCAGCCGTTGGCCGATACGCTGACTGGCTTCCTTCACGGCGAATGGTGCAGTTTGTCCGAGCTGAAGCAAACGAGGCATGATAAAACCGTTTTTTAGGGAAATAAAATAGGTTTCAGTATTCCTTTATTCTATCACCCAAGCGCCCGCCGCAGGCAAGCATCGGTTTGGGCGACGACCTGCGGCGTGACGGCGGCGTGGGTGGGCAGGGTGAGCAGCCGGTCGGCGAGGTGGGCCGCGTTTGGGAAGGGGCCTTGTGCGCGGATTGGAGGGGGGATGTTGGCGATGGCGTCGATGGCGACGCCGTACATCGCCGAGCCGCCCAATCCTTCGCGGTCCAGTGCGGCGAGCAGAGTGTCGCGCGTGACGCGGTTTGGGGCGAGCAGGGCCAGTCGCAGGCGGCGGTGGCGGGTGGGCGCGGTGTGGTCTGCGCAGGTCAGCTCGGTGAGGCCACGCTCTTGCCAGCCGGGTAGCACGGCATCCCACGGGAAGACAGCCTCGCGGCGGGCGTAGGCGGCGTAGGCCGGGTTCAACTGGCTCCATGTCGACGGCGGCAGGCGCGTGGCCTGTGTCAGCGCGTCGTAGGTGGTGGCGCCCAGCCCCAGACCCGGAAGATGCGAGGCCGGACCAAAGACGCGCGGGTGAGTGATGACATTGAACGCCAGACCCGCCGCGCGGCTGCCCAGCGCGGCCTGGCGAAGCCGGGCGCGGGCGCCGGTGAGCAGTGGGGCGTCTTCGCGCAGCGGGGTTTGCGCGGGGATGGCCAGCGCGCCGCCGCGCAGCAGGTTCAAGGGTTTACCCCGGCCGAAACTCAGCACCACATAGTCGCCGCACCAGTTGCCGGGCTGTGCGGGCAGGTGCTGGGCGCTGTCCTGAATCAGCAGGCTGCCATTGTCGCGCGCCAGCGGCAGCAGTTGCGCGGCCTGATCGCCGATGCCCAGCAGATTCGCTGCCACGATGGCGGCGGTATCGGGGTTCAGCGCTCGTTGCAGCGCGGTAAGGTCGTATCCCCATTGATTGGCGGCCACGTCCACGATGCGCGGCTGCGCCCCGGCGTACAGGCAGGCCGACACCAGTTGCGGGCAGCCGTAGGCGGGCAGGATCACCTGAGGTTGCGCCGAGCGATGGCGCAGGACGGCGTCGCGGATGGCCGTGGTCAGCGCTGCGGTTCCGGAGTCGTACAGCGTCAGCGCGAGGTTCTGGAAGTCAGCCGCAAACGCGGCACTCGGCCCGGTGGCGGCTTGCCGGCGCAGGCAGACGGGGCTGCGAACCGGCGAGAGTTTCATATATGAACCATTCGCGGGGCCATGACCCGCTCTACCACGGCAAACGCGGCGCAATCAGCGGCCCGCAGCAATCAGCGACGAACGCCGGCAATCGCCGCCAGATATTGGCGGCCCGCGTGCGCGTTGGGTCGTCGGAGGAATTGGCTGGGGCGCTGCGCTCGGCGGTGGGCGTCCAGCGATGCCAGTGAAGTTGCAAGGGGGCAGCGCCCCATTGCGCCTTGAAACGGAAGGTGCCGCTGTCGGGCGTCGAGCGGCCAAAATCAAAGCGCTTGCAGCCCTTGCCGATCACAAAGGCCAGACACTCCCAATACAGTTTCATGTTGTAGCCCAGCGGTTTGGCCTGTTCCAGACAGCAGGCCCAGGGTATCTCCGCAAGCTCGCCGTTCAGCACCAGCAGCGCTGCCGCCATCGGCTGCTGGTCCTTCTGGATGCAGACGATGGCGCAATGCGCCGGGGCGCTTTGCAGCACGGTGCGGAAGAACTTCAGCGGCAGCACCGGGGTCCCCAGATGGTGCATGTTGCGGCGAAAGACGGCGTAGAAATCGCCGAGCAGTTCCGCCCCGCCGACGCGCACCTGCGGGCCGTCGCGCTCGGGGCGGCGAATCTGCGAGCGCAGTTTCGCGCCGATCTGCTTGCCCAGTGTTTGAGTGTCGGCGGGCAGGTTCAGGATCATCGAAACCTTGTCGGTGCGAAGCTGCCACGGACCGTCGTGACGCGCCACATCGCGCAGTTCCACATAGCTTGCGCGCTGCTCGCGGCCAGCCTGCGCAGCGCGGAGCATCAATGCCTGCGCGGTTTCTTCCGAATCCGCCACGGCGCCGCCATAGTTGAAATACGGCAGCGAGGTGAGAAAACAGCCGCCGGCAATGCCCGGCTGCCGCACCAGCGGCAATACGCCAGTCAGCGCGCCGGCCTCATCGCGCGCTTCCAGGTACAGCGCCGGCTGCCTGAACGCCTTGCGGGGAATATCGACCCAGCAGGAACGGTGATAGACGCTGGCGGCTGGGTGAGCTTCCACATAGGCATCCCACTGCGCGCTGGGCCGGTGTGAAACCGAAACCTTCATTCACGCCTGCGGATTGGCCGGCGCTGTGGCGGGCAGCAGCGCCAGATCAGCCAGCACTTTGCGCATCGGCGCAAAACTGAAATCGGCCATCAGGCGCTTGAGCCTGTTTTGGCAGTCGTTCAGGTTGGTGTAGTGCCTGAACGTGGACAGCGCGCTGACCTTCATGCGCGGCTGGCCGGGGTCGATTTCCCAGGGGTGCAGATAGAACGCAAAGGGCCGCTGGCGCTTGCGGTTGATCTGCCGCAGGCCCGCCCGCGTCAGCCAGTAGGGCAGCAGCCGGAAATAGCCGCCGCCGGACACCGGCAGCCGCATGCCGCCAAAGCGCGCAAAGCCCAGCGGAAATTCCACGATGTGAGCGCCGCCGGGCGCGGTGAGCTGGTGCGGTTCGGGCTGTGCGTCGGGGATGCCGTATTGGTCGTGATGGATCGGAAAGATGCTCGAATCGTAGGCAAATCCCAGTTCGCACAGAATGTCGAGCGCCCACAGCGAACGCTTGGTGATGGAGTAGGTGGAGGCGCGATAGCCCTCCACGGCGCGGCCGGTGATCTGCTCGATCAGCGTCTTGGCGCGCTGGGTTTCCTCGCGAAATTCCTGCGGCGTCTGGTTGAACACCAGTTTGTGACTGTATCCGTGGCAGGCGATTTCGTGACCGGCATCGGCAATCTCGCGGATCAGCGCCGGTTCGCGGTCGGCCACCCAGCCCAGCACGAAGAACGTGCCGGTGACGCCGCGCTGCCCGAACAGTTCCAGCAGACGGCGCGTGTTCGTGACCACCCGGCTGTCGAGACCGGCCCAGCGATCGCGCGGCGCGGCTTGGGCCAGCGCGTTGGCGTGAAACCAGTCCTCGACATCAACGGTCAGCGCGTTGACGCAGCGGTGGTTCGTGACTGTGGATGTTTCTGACGCAGCGGCGCTTGCCGTCACGGCTGGCCCTCCCTCTGGCATTGGCCGTTGACCTTGCAGTGTAACGCCAGTGCAGAGGCAGTTTCCATGCGCGGTATATTTCCCAGGCAATGATTCATGGACAACAAAGCGGGCAGAAAGCAAAATCCAGGCTCATTCATTGTCAGGGAAGATGTCCGGTTATTCGCCCGCTTTTTTGCGATATCGGTCGTTATGGATGAACTCCCCGCACCACCGCCGCTCAACCACTGGCTGAGCGATGCCGTTCGTGAAGCCCCGGCGCAGGTGGCGCTGGAAACGCCCGGTGAACGGCTGACCTACGCGCAGTTGTGCGGGCAGGTGAACGCGCTTGCCGCGCGTCTGCGCGAGGCGGGCATCGGCTCCGGCGATCGCATCGGCATCGCTGCAACCCGCTCGCGCGATACCGTGGTGGCCATTCTTGCCTGCGTGGAGGTGGGTGCGGCCTATGTGCCGTTCGACATCGGCTACCCGCCGCAGCGATTGCTGGCGATGTTCGAGCAGTCGAGGCCGCGTGCAGTGCTGGGTGAGCCCGAAGCGGTGGCGCAACTGCGCCGGCTGATTGCGAATCTGCCCACGCTCGACAACGTGGCTGCGCGCGGGGCCGCGCCTTTTGCCGCAGCGCCCGATCTGGCGTATGTGCTGTTCACGTCGGGGTCCACCGGCAAGCCCAAGGGCGTGGCGATGGGCGATTTGCCGCTGCGGCATCTGATTCAATGGCATGCCGACCATCGGCGATTGGGACAGCCCGCGCGCACGCTGCAATTTGCGCCGCTGTCGTTCGATGTGCATTTTCAGGAGATTTTCTCCACGCTGGCCTGTCGCGGCACGCTGGTGCTGATTCCCGAATCGCAGCGGCGCGATCCGCAGCAGCTTCTGCGCTTGTTGGGCAGCACTGGCATCGAGCGAATCTTTCTGCCCTATGTCGCGTTGCAGATGTTGGCCGATGCGGCTTTGATGCAGGTTGCGCCGCCACCGCTGCGCGAGGTGGTGAGCGCGGGCGAACAATTGCAGGTTACGCCGTCGATACGCGCGTTCTTTCGGCGCATGAGCGGCGCTGAACTGCACAATCACTACGGACCCACTGAAACGCATGTGGTTACTGCGTATGAGTTGAAGGGCGATGCGGACGCATGGCCGGATATTCCGCCGATTGGGCAGCCGTTGCCGCATGTGAAGGTTGCGCTGCGCGGTGCGGTTGGGCCGGGCGGGGAAGGTGGCGAAGGTGGCGAAGGCGGTGAAGGTGAACTGCTGCTGGGCGGTGAATCGCTGGCGCTGGGTTATATCGGGCAGCCTGCGCTGACGGCGGAGCGCTTCGGCGAGGATTTGCCGCAGTTTCCGGGGCGCTGGTATGTGACCGGTGATCTGGCGGTGCGCGATCCGCACGGCAACTATGTGTATCGGGGCCGCGCCGATCAGCAGATCAAGGTCGATGGATTTCGCATCGAGCCCGGCGAGATCGAGATCGCGCTGATGTCGGAGGCCGGCGTTCGGGAAGCCGTTGTGATGGCGGCTGACGTGCCGGGCGCGGGGCGTCAGTTGGTGGCATACCTCGTGATGCTCGACCCGCACGAAGCGGCCTCGTCGATGGCGAGCCGGTTGCGGCAGAGTCTGCGTCAACGTCTGCCGGAGTACATGGTTCCGGCGCGGTTCATTGCGCTCGATGCGTTGCCCACCACGCCCAGCGGCAAGATAGATCGCAAGGCATTGCCTGCGCCTGCGGCTGTGCAGGTGCAGGCGGGCGCTGATGCGCTGACGCTCATTCGCACGATATGGAAAGACTTGCTGGGCCTCGATGACATCGACGATGAGGCGAATCTGTTTGAGTTGGGCGCACGATCGCTGCTGGTGCTGCGCTTCGTTGCGCGCGTGCG
>JAITMN010000295.1 GCA_031277355.1 Nevskiaceae bacterium
GCGCACAAGCCCGTGGTCTTTGGCGTGGCGGCAGCGGGCCTTCTCATCGCGGTGCTCACCTACGGCGCGGTGGGCAAGACCTTCATGCCCACGATGGACGAAGGCTCGGTGCTGGTGCAGCTCACCAAGCTGCCCTCGATCAACGTGGATGAGGCGGTGAAAACCAATCTGGCCGTGGAACGCGCGCTGATGAAGGTGCCGGAGATCAAGGGCATCGTTGCGCGTCTGGGCTCGGATGAAATCGGCTTTGATCCAATGGGGCTTAATGAAACCGACGGCTTCGTGCAACTGATCCCCCGCGATCAATGGCGCGGCAACAAGGATTTCATCATCGACGAAATGCGCAAGGCAATGGAGGGTCTGCCCGGCATCGAACCCAGCTTCACGCAGCCCATCGAGATGCGCGTATCGGAAATGCTCACCGGCGCACGCGGCGATCTGGCGGTAAAAATTTTCGGATCGGACCAGCAGATACTGGGCGAGCTTGCCGAACAGGTGCAGCGAATTCTCTCCGGCGTGCAAGGGGCATCGGAGATGCTGACTGTCGCCAACGACAGCGTCGACTATCTGCAATTGAACATCGACCGCACCGCTGCCGGACGCTTTGGCATGCCGATCGACCAGCTTCAGGATGCCATGCGCGCGCAGATCGAAGGCATCAACGCCGGCATCGTTGCCGAAGGCAACAAGCGCGTTCCCATCGTGATTCGCGGCGACGACACCTTGCGCGCCGACCCCACGCGCTTTGCCGATCTGCAATTGCGCACGCCGGACGGCGTCACCGCGCGCGTCAGCGACATGGCGCACATCGAGCGCACCGAAGGGCCGGTGAAACTGGAACACGAGAACGGCGCGCGCTTTGCGCTGGTGCAGGCATTCGTTTCCGGTCGCGATCTGGTGGGCTATGTGAACGATGCGATGGCGCAGGTCAGCGCCAACATCAATCTGCCGGCCGGTTATCGCATCGTCTGGGGCGGGCAATTCGAGAACCAGCAACGCGCCGCCGCGCGGTTGACGCTGGTGATTCCGGTGGCGCTGCTGCTGATCTTCTTCGTGCTGCTGGGCACGCTGCATTCGCTGCGCGCCTCGGTGCTGATTCTGCTGAACATCCCCTTCGCGCTGGTGGGCGGCATCGTCTCGCTGTGGGTATGGCGCGAATATCTGTCGGTTCCTGCCTCGGTGGGTTTCATCGCGCTGCTGGGCATCGCGGTGCTCAATGGTCTGGTGCTCGTCACCTGCTTTCGCCAGTTGCGCGCCGAAGGTCATTCGATGGCCGAAGCGGTTCGCCTCGGCGCACAACGCCGGCTGCGTCCGGTGTTGATGACGGCCAGCATCACCGCCTTTGGTCTGGTGCCACTGCTGTTTGCCACCGGCCCCGGTTCGGAGATTCAGCGCCCGCTGGCCATCGTCGTGATCGGCGGCATCGTCACCTCCACGCTGCTGACGCTGATCCTGCTGCCCATTTTGTTTGAACGCTTCGGCGAGAGCGCCGTGGAGGCCGCCAATGACTGAACCGCTGACACTGCTGACCTTTCATTGTTCGGTGCAGGACGCCGACATGTTGTCCGAAGCAATCCGTACCGTTTCGCATGGGCCGGTCCACATCACGGAAAAAACCGTTCGCGGCTGGGACTACGACGACGCCAGCACCGCCGAACAGGTGGAAGGATTGCTGCGCCGGACTGCGTTGCAGGTAATCGTTCCGAATGAATCGGTGACTGCCGTTATCGATACCGTAGCGCAGACCAAGCACGCACTGCCGGTGCGCTGGGCCGCCGTGCCCGTGCTTCAACGCGGGAGAATCGCGTGAAAACGGCGGTCTGCGCGGCGTTGATGGCGCTGCTGCCCAGCCTTGCGCATGCGCAGCGCGCCGACCTGCCCAGCGGCGACGTGGTTGCCGCTGCGCTGGAAACGCATCCGATGGTCGCGGCGGCGAAGGCGCGTCTGGTTTCGGCTCAGGCGCAGCGCGAGATGCTCGATCGCGGCGCGCACGAATTCACGCTCGGCGGCAGCTACGCCCGCCGCGACGTGGATTTGGAACGCGGCTACAACGAGTTCGATGCGTCGATCACCCGCGCGCTGCGCCTGCCGAACAAGGCCACGCTCGACCGCAAGAGCGGCGAACTGGGCGTGGAAGTGGCGCAGAACATGATGGAAGACGTGATGCATCAGACGGCGCTTGATCTGTCGACGCTGTGGCACGACTGGATCACCGCCGGCAGTCTCTATCGCAACGACACCGACACCGCCACGGCAATGGAACAGGCGCTCGATGCGCTGCGCCGCCGCGCCGAACTGAGCGACGCCTCGCAACTGGACGTGGACCTGGCCTCAGCCAGTCTCGCGCAAGCGCGTGCGCAGGCGGACATGTCGCTTGCAAACCGCGAACAGGCTCGCGTGACGCTGGCGGCTACCTTCAGCGAAGTGCCGCTGCCCGCCGAACCGCCGGAACTGGCGCAACCGCAACTGCCCACGCAAAATCTGCAAAACCTGCGCGAGTTGGTGATCCGCCGCAGCCATGAGATTCGCGCGGCAGATTTTGAAGCGCAGCGGCTCGATGCAGTTGCTCAGCGCATCCGCGCGGACCGGATCGCCGATCCTTCCGTCGGCGTGCGCGTGTTCAGCGAGCGCGGCGGACCGGAACCCGGCGCGGGCGTGGTGCTCTCCCTCCCTATTGGCGGGAGCGATCGCCGTGCAGCGGCGGATCAGGCTGCGGCGCTCGCGGATTCGGCGCGGCAAGACCTGCTCACCGTTCAGCGCTTGATTGCGGCGATGGCCGACGCTGATCTATCCAACGCGCAGATGCGGCTTGCCGCCTGGCAAAGCGCCAACACTTCGGCGCAAAGCGCCACCGATGCGTTGAACAGAACGCAGCGCGGCTATGAACTCGGGCAGATCGATCTGGCCGAACTGCTGTTGATACGGCGGCAGGCCAATGATGCGCGTCGCATGGAAATCGAAGCGCGCTCGGAAGCCAATCGCGCGCTGTTGAAATTTCAGATCGACTCGCATGTGATGTGGATGGTGGACGAAGACGAGCCCTGAGGGCGCGTCGTCCACCATCGGCTCACAATCCCAGGTCCGACAACCCCGGATGCTCGTCGGGCCTGCGGCCCAGCGGCCAGTGAAACAAGCGCTGCCCCTCCACAATCGGCAGATCATTGATGCTGGCAAAACGCCGCTGCATGAAGCCCTGCGCGTTGAACTCCCAGTTTTCATTGCCATAGCTGCGAAACCACTGCCCCGAATCATCGTGCCACTCATAGGCAAAGCGCACCGCGATGCGGTTATCGGTAAAGGCCCATAATTCCTTGATGAGCCGGTAGTCCAGTTCACGCGCCCACTTGCGCACGAGGAAGGCATGCACCTGCTCCCGGCCACGCGGAAACTCGGCACGATTTCGCCAGAGAGTGTCTTCGGTATACACCTTCACCACGCGATCCGGGTCGCGCGAATTCCAGGCGTCTTCGGCACCGCGCACTTTCTGCTTTGCGGTGTCTTCGGTGAAGGGCGGCAAGGGTGGTCGTGTTTCCATCATCATTTCCCGGTTGGCATACAAACAAACGGCGACAATCCACGGCTTCTATCGCGCCGTGTGGACTTCGCCCGCACTGCTGCGCGACTGTATCAGTATCGCGGCAACAACGACGATCAGACACAGCCCCAGCGTCGGAAACGGCGACGACGCCGGAAACAACGCCAATGCCTGCACCGCAAGCGCCGCCTGCAATTGCTGCGAAAATCCCAGCAATCCCCAGGCCGTGCCCACCTGATTGCCTGCGCTGAGCACCGCGCGCACCGACACCGCAGGCAGCGCCAGACCCAGGCCGCCGTTGAGCACCAATCCCGCCGGCAGAAACATCGACAGCGGGTGCCACAGTCCGGCCACCAGCAGCGCAACACTCACCAAGCACGCAATGCTCGCGATGCGTGATCCGCGCATCACCAGTTGATGCGGCGTCAGGCCGCGCGCCACGCGCATCACATACAGATTGCCGAGCAGGTAACCGGCAGGCAGACAGGCGAAGTACAACGCAAACTCTTGCGGCGGACGATGGAACACGTCCACCATCAAATGCGGCGCGGTGGCAACGAAGGCCGGATAAGCGCAGTAGAGCAGGCCCACCTGCAACATCAGCCATCGAAATGATCCGCTGCGCAGCAGTTCAAAGGCCGGTCGCAGCAAACTGATTCGCGCCGGCGTTTCGCCGCGCAGCGTGCTCGCGTGCGTTTCCGGCTG
>JAITMN010000325.1 GCA_031277355.1 Nevskiaceae bacterium
AAGTCCACGCCATCGGGGCAGTGCTCACGCACCGCCGCCACCACATCGCCGTCGGCAGGGTCCACCACATCGGTTGCACCCAGTTCCAGCGCCAACGCGCGCCGCGAAGCCAGCGGTTCCACCGCAACGATGCGCCGCGCACCGGCAATGCGCGCGGCCATCACCGCCGACAATCCCACGCCGCCTGCGCCAAACACCGCGAAGTTCTGCCCCGCGCGAAGCCCGTAGCTGCGCAGCACTGCGCCTGCGCCGGTGATCACGCCGCAGGCCAGCGGCGAGGCGATTTCAAACGGCACGTCGTTGGGCAATTTCACCGCGCCGCGCGCATCGGCCACCACATGCGTGGCAAAACTGGATTGACCAAAGAAGTGGCTGTGCACCGGCTCGCCATCGCGACTCAACACCATCGAACCATCCAGACGACAGGCCGCAAAACTGCGGTGCATGCCTTCAACGCAATAGCTGGGCAGATGCGCGCGGCAACGGCCGCAATGCCCGCAACTGGACCCGGACAGCACCACGCGATCACCCGGCTGCACATGCCGCACATCGGCTCCCACCGCCTCGACGACGCCCGCCCCTTCATGCCCCAGCACCACCGGCTTGGGCGTGATGGCGATGACGCCGGCGTGCGCACGCAGGTCCGTATGGCAGATGCCTGCCGTGGCGATGCGAACGAGAATCTCATCGGCGCGCGGCTCTCCAAGCTCCAAAGCTTCGAGCTGCGGCGCGATCTGCGAACTGCGTGAAACGGCTGCTATGATCCGCATGGCGTTGATCGAATGCCCCCCTGCGGGCTCGTGTCGTTGTGGCACAACAATTTCAGGAAGACTGCCGCCTTGTCAACCGTCTTGCTTCGCGCAACCGCAACGCTGCTGGTATTGCTGACGTTTGGACTGGCATCTGAGCCACCCCTCCGGGCGGCCCAACCGGCGCGCACCGCACAGGCAGACATCGCGCAGTTGATCACACAAGCTCGCAAATCGCAGCGGCGCGACGAGGAAGAAAGCCGCCGCAATGCCGAACAGGCGTTGACGCTGCTGGCCGCCACGCCCGACGCGGATCAGGAATTTCTCGCCCGCATGGTGCTGTGCGAGTACTACACCGAACGCGACCCGCAGGCCGCCGACGCGCAGATCACATCCCTGGAAGCGCTGCTGACGCGCATCACCCGCGACGGGCTGCGCGCCGGCCTTTACGTCTGCCGTGGCGAGAGCAAGCAGATGCTCGGCGACACCGCCGCCGCAATGACCGACTACGATCAGGCCGTATCGGCCGCCACGTCGGCCAGCGATGAAGAAATGCTGGCGCGGGCGCTGTTCTCGCGCGGCTTTCTGCACGGCGCGCAGGGCGAGTATGCGCAGAGTCTGGCGGACCTGCGCCGCGCGGAGAATCTGTACACCTCGCTGAACGAATTGCAGGAAGCGCAAACCGTGCTCGATGGCATCGCCGTCACCTACAACCGCATGGGCGACACGGAGCAGGCGCGGCAAATCTACCAGCGGTCGCTGCAAATACTGCGCAGCGAAGGGCTGCTGCGCGAGCAGGTGGTGGTTGAGCACAATGTCGGACGCGCCTCCGAACGGCTGGGCGACTGGCCCGCCGCTCAGGCATCGTTTGAAAACGCGCTGCGCCTGTCGCGCGGCCTGAGCTACGCGCGGGGCGAAGCCTACGCATTGCGCGGGCTTGCCGCCGTCAATGTCGCCACCGATCAGCCGCGTGAGGCGCTCAATCAATTGCGCCGCGCGCGGCAACTGAACGACGCCTCACAAGACGCCAGTCTCGGCGCAATGATTGCGCTGACCGAAGGCATGGCGCTGCGAATTTCGGGAAATCCGATGCAGGCGCGCACGCGGCTGAATCAGGCGCTGGAAGTATTCCGCGACACGAACCAGCGCCGCGAAATGATCACGGCCTATGAGCAATTGGCGCTGGTGGATAGCGAACAGGGCGATTGGCGTCGCGCGTTTCAATGGCAGGAAGCGGCCAAGCGCGCCTCCGAACAATTGCTGCGCAATCAGATCGACCAGCGTTTTGCGGTGCTGAAAGTGGAGTTCGATGTCGCCACGCGCGAGAAGGAATACGACACGCTGCTGCGCGAGAGCAGCGCGAACCAGCGCGCGCTGGGTCAGTCTGATCGTGCGCGGCGGTTGCAATATGCGGTGATCGCGCTGGCGGTGATCTCGGCGGCGGTGCTGGCCGCGCTGACGCTGCAATTGAGCCGCGCCTCCACGCGGCTGCGTCAACTGGCGCTGACCGACGAACTCACCGGCGTGCCCAATCGCCGCGCAGTGCTCACACGGCTGCCCGCCGTGCTCAGCGCCACACGCAACCACACTGCCGCCGCGCTGCTGCTCGACATCGATCATTTCAAGCGCATCAACGATCAGTTTGGGCACGCCGCCGGTGATCGCGCGCTGCAACAGGTGGCCGAGCAAATCCGCGACAGCATGCTGCCGGGTGAATTCTTCGGTCGCATCGGCGGCGAGGAATTTTTGGTGGTTCTGCCCACGGCCAATCTGCAGGGCGCGAGCCTGCGCGCCGAAAAACTGCGCGCACGCATCCATGCCATCGACACCAGCAACATCGCGCTGAACCTGCAACCGCTGAGCGTCAGCATCGGCGTTGCGATCTCGCGCCGCGAAGACTCCACGCACACGCTGCTGCAACGCGCCGATGC
>JAITMN010000351.1 GCA_031277355.1 Nevskiaceae bacterium
GCGCAGTAAATATTTCTCAAACACTACTACTTTGAAGAAGCGATAGAGGTAAGACCCATGGCCGACGAAACGTCCACGAGCAACGGCGCCGCCGCCCCCGACAATGCCCCCAACCTGGCGCTGCAAGGCGTGTACCTGAAGGACTGCTCCTTCGAGGCCCCGCAGGGTCCGCGTGGCGACACGAACTGGCAGCCGCAGATCAGCCTCGATCTGGCCACCACCAGCAGTGTGATCCAGGGCGATCTGCGCGAAGTGGTGCTCACGGTCACCGTGTCGGCCAAGCAGGGCGACAAGACGCTGTTTCTCGTCGAAGTGAAGCAGGCCGGCGCGTTCCAGATGCAGAACCTGTCGGAAGAAGACGCCAAGCGCGCAATCGCCAGCGTCTGCCCGTCGGTGCTGTTCCCGTATGCGCGCTCGATGGTGTCGCAGTTGGTGAGTCAGGGCGGCTTCCCGCAGTTGCTGCTGCCGCCGGTGAACTTCGACGCGCTGTATCTGAACGCACAGACGCAGGGCGCGCAGCAGCAAGACGCCCCGCTGCCGAACTGAGGGTCCGCACCAGGGCGTTGCCGCTTGCAACGCCTGGGTGCGATCAGCGCCGACAACCACAACATGAATCATCTGCCCATCGCCGTGCTGGGCAGCGGCTCCTGGGGAACCGCGCTCGCCATTCAGTTTGCGCGCGCTGGCAAGGCCACGCGGCTTTGGGGCCGCGACGCCGCGCATCAGGCGCAGATGCGCGCGCAGCGGCGCAATGCGCGTTATCTGCCCGAAGCGCCATTTCCCGAACGGCTCAGTGTCACCGAATCACTGCAAGAAGCGCTCGATGGCGTGATCGACGTATTGATTGCGGTGCCCAGCAGCGGCTTTCGCAGCTTTCTGGAGGAACTTGCGCCGCAGTTGTCATCCGGTATGTACGTGGCCTGGGCGACGAAGGGCTTTGAGCATGGCAGCGGACTGCTGCCGCATCAGGTCGCGCATCAGGTGCTGGGCGACAATCACGAAGTGGCGGTGCTCTCCGGTCCCACGTTTGCAAAGGAAGTGGGCGCGGGATTGCCCACGGCAATGGTGGTGGCTTCACCGCATGCGCAGTTCGCCCGGCGCATCGCCGAAGACCTGGCCTCGCCGGTGTTTCGCACCTACATCTCCACCGACATCATCGGCGTGGAATTGGGCGGCGCGGTGAAGAACGTCATCGCGATTGGCGCGGGGCTTTCCGATGGCCTGGGCTTTGGCGCGAACACGCGCGTGGCGCTGATCACGCGCGGCCTGAGTGAGATGACGCGCCTGGGCGCGGCGCTGGGCGCACGGGCTGAAACCTTCATGGGCCTTGCGGGCCTGGGCGATCTGGTGCTGACCTGCACCGACGATCAATCGCGCAACCGTCGCTTCGGCATCGCACTGGCGCGCGGCGGCACACCGCAAGCGGCGATGAGCGAAATCGGTCAGGTGGTGGAAGGCCATCGCGCCGCGCGCATCCTGCGCGAAGTGGCGCGGCAGCATCAATTGGAACTGCCGATCTGCGAAGGCATCTGCCGTATTCTGTTCGACGGCGCCGATGCCGGCGAAGTGGTGCGCGAGTTGATGCGGCGTCCGGCGCGGGCGGAGTTTGAGTAGGGCGACGTCGCGCCAGCGTTCGAAAACCGGACGTGATTCTCAGCACCGATCACCGTCGAAATTGCCTGACTACCTCACGACGAAGCCGTCACAAGCCGCTCAACTGATTGTGCACTCTGGCGGAAAAATCCTTGGGAATGCCTGTCGCCGCAATCATATAGTCGACGATTGCCATGACAAACTGACGTGCCCGCCGATTCGAGGTGAAAGATGCCGACAGTCTCTTGTCGTGATCTTCATTTTTTCCACAAACAAGCCGAATAGCCAGATCGCGGCAGACGCTGACGCAGCCGAAAACCTCCTGCGGTGCCGTAACAACCAAACCAGCCAAAGCCACCAACTTGTCCCACGCGGGAAACTCCTGGCCGCTGCCTGCCGCCTCGGCTCGTTGGCGAATTTCCTTGCGGATTTGATACGCCTCCCGACCACCCCATATGTAGTAACGCAGCGCTTTTTCGAATTCGTCCTTGGTCATTTTCGGATCGTAGAAGCGACGAATGTCCCGTCCCAGCGAGGACCAAAGCATAAACACTGCGGAGAGAACGTCGAGGAAGAGCGCGACATGTGCGTCCTTCGCCGGATCGAACTGCCCCCGGACGTTCCGCATGTCGGCGACGGCTCGGCGAAAAACCCGCCAAGGCTCATGCGTCACTGGAGCGAGATTCCTCCCCAGAGCGTACAGACCATCGGACCAGCTGTTACTCCGGTAGATTTCGTGGATAGCGTTCCATCGATCAATGGACGATTGATAGGAATTGTCCTTGCCGAACTCCTGATCGAATGTCCTGCCAAGGTCTTCGAACGATAAGGCGTCGTGCAGATCGACGCAGATTTGGAGCGCGGAAATTCTGTGATTGTAGACCGCTCGATTCTTGAGAATCACCACAGCGTCATCGCACCCCGTATAGGTCGCGAGGCCAGCAGCCCAGAAAGCCCGATTAATCGGGCTCATCTTGTTGGTGGTCTTGCAGTCAAAGATCGTTCTTCGAAAACCGCCATCGACGATGAATTCCAAACCGAGAACATCGATGTCGGTGAGAGTTTCGACTATGTCGCTCAGGTCCGACGCGCTCGGAACGAGCACCTCAAGGCAGGGGGTAACACCCCGCGCCATGCAATAACGAATCGCCAATTCCTTCTGGTGGCGATCTTTGTCGTACTTTCCCATCGTATGCTTCAATCCATCTTGAGAATGAGCTGCTCAAATTCATAAGCCGCTTGGGCGTCAGTGACCTGTTTCTGACGCTTTTTCAGTTCGGCCGAGGAAATGAGCGATTGAATGTATTCTTCGCCTTTCGAGAGCGCGATCCGAGCCTCTTGGTCCACTTCCATGTTGGCCATCGTTCCGGACCTGAGTAGTTGGATAGCCAAGTTCAGCGCCGCCTCGTTCTCTTCCGTCCGATTGAGGTGCAGCTGCCAGCGGTTGGAAACTGTCTGTTTGAGATGTGCAACACGCAGCACGACGAGATTGTGATACTGGTCTCGCGCTTCCGAATTCGAGCCCAGGAAGCCGCGCTCGCGCAGTGACTCCAGAATATGAACAGGTGAATTAATGCGATAGGCATCCGGCAGAAGCTGTCCTTTTCTCACCGCTGAAATGAACGCCATCGCCCGCTCGTAGATCTCGCGATTTGCCGCGTTTAGCCGGGTAGAACCCGGCTTGGGAGTGAATAGGAAAGACTCCGTCTTGCCGCCGAACTTGATTGTCGGTGGTTTGACGATACCCTCGGCGGCGAGCTTCTCGACCAGCTCCATCTCGGTTATCGAGAGCTTTATTCCACCTATTTCTCTGGTTGTTGCTACAAGGGACAGAGGCCAGCCCTGATTGGATTTCACCTTGTTGAGCGTCGACTCCAGCGCCGGGGTGCCGGCTCCTGCCACAATATCCGCCAAGCCTTCCAGATTGTCGGCGAAATAGTATGGGCTGATGAGGATATTCTTCCCTCTGGCAGTGTGCTGCGTGATGATACCGCTGCTCGTGCCAAGGGTGACGCAGCGATTGAACATGCTTTTCTCGGCCCCGAGGCTGTTGAACAGAGCGTCTCGGTTGCGAGGCGCCTTGTAGAGATTTTCGAGAATCGCTAGCGTCGCCTGCTCGTGTTCGTTCAGCGTGAGCTCCTTCGCAGCATATTCGCCGATCCCTTCATACACGTCGTCGAACAGAGGAATGTTGGGTACGACCTTCGTTATGGTCTTGCCAGTGGTAAACAGCCTAACAAATTCGACATCGGCCAGCAGCCGGAGGACCGATTTGAGTGCATAGGAAGGAATCGACATGAAATGGTCGGAGACCTTGCGCAGAGTTTCATAGTCTACTTCGCCCAGTCCTTTGAGGTGCACGGCAAGCGTCGCCGCCATTCCAATTTCATGCAGGTGGTCAAACTCCGGTATTGCCAAGGCAGACAGTCCAGCGTGTAGATCATATGCAAACTCGGCAGTTTCACGGCTCATATCGACTCGATTTCATCGGAACGATCAGGACAACCACGGCTTTCCCGTTTATGATGAGCTACTGCAATAGCCAATTCAACGCATCGTCTCATCCGGGCAGTCCGTACCAGATGGAGCGTCCTGCGCCGTGACGCATCAGCAGCTTTCTGTCCACCAGCTTGCCAAAGGTCGTTTTCAAAGTATTTGGACTGGCGTTGTGGACGCGCACCATATCCCGCGTCGTGACACGGCCATGATCGCGCACATAATCGAGGATGTGCAGCGCCAGTTCCGGCAGATCAAGCGCAGCGGCGCGCTCATGCTCAACCTTGGCGGCAAGGCGGCGCTTCTGGTGTTGCAGGGCGCGCATGAAAAACAGCAACCACGGCTGCCAGTCGGGTGCGGCCGTGTGTAGTGTCGCCTGCGTCTGCCGCAGGGCGAGGTAATAACTTTCCTTGCTATGTTCGATCACGCTTTCAAGTGAGCTATACGGAACATAGGCATACCCGGCCTGCAACAACAGCAGCGTGGTCAGGATGCGCGACAGACGGCCATTGCCATCCTGAAATGGATGGATTTCGAGGAATGCCACCACAAAAACTGCAATCCTGATGAGGGGATGCAGACGGCCAAGCTCGGTCTGGTCACGCAGCCATGCAATCAGCTCCGTCATGCGGGCGGGCGTGTCGAAGGGGGTGGCCGTCTGAAAAACAATGCCGATCACTTGGCCATCCGGGCCGGTGGCGACAACATCGTTACGCAGCTTCTTGTATTCGCCACGGTGCCGCTCGTCCTTGTCGCTATGGCGCAAAAGGTCACGGTGCATCTGGCGCAGGTGATTTTCGGTCAGGGGGATGTCCTCCCACGACTGAAAGATCGTATCCATCAATTCGGCGTAACCCGCCACTTCCTGCTCGTCGCGGGTGCCGAAAGAGCGGATCTGAAGGCGGGACAGCAGTCTCTGCACCTCAACGTCGGTGAGCTTGCTGCCTTCGATGCGGGTAGAGGAGCCGATGCTTTCGATGGTGGCAACACGGCGCAGCGCGTTCAGCCGTTCGGGCGCAAGCGTACCCAAGGCACGCCATGCACCCTTGAACTCATCCACCTCCGACAGCAGGGCCAACAGTTCGTGGGTGATGGTGACCGTATCGACGTTCATACCGGTAAATATACCGGATTAGGCCGGATTAACCACTCCCCGTATTCGTCAGCACTTCTTGGCCGCAGTGACGGCCACCGGCTCCAGCTTGGTGTCCTCGCCGTCCACGACGATTTCATTCACCGTGATGCGGCAGGCTTTTCCTTCCCAACGAAATCCAGCCTCATAGTCTTTACCCGCCTCCGGCACGAATGAAACTGCGCCCTTGCAAGACGGATTGACTTGGCTGTAGGTCACATTGCCCGCCGTGTAGAAGTGCGAGACATCCTGAAAGCCCAGTTCCACGCTGGTGGGGATTCCTGAAGGGATCACATACTCGCGGAAATACGCCTTCGAAAGAACGCCATCCGACTGCCGAAGGTTGCGGGTTGTCGGCGAATCGGCAATGCCCAAGGACTGATTGGAAACCTTGCCTACCAACGATCCAAACGCGCTTCCGAGAGTGCCTGACGCACGCTCGCGTCCTGCGCGCTTGAGGCATGCGCTTCCGGGGTGCAGATCGGCAAGAGCGCCATTCTGACCGAACATGCGAATCCGGCTGACGCCATCTTCACCGGCCAAAACCGATGGGAGCGGCGACAAACAAGAGACGGCCAATACCAGCGACGCCAACACAGTCTTGTTCAAGAATTTCATGCTGCAACTCCGTTTGCCGATACCGCATCCTGGGCTCAACTGCCGCCGGACATCATAAACCCGTTCTGCCGCCACGCCTCATACACCACCACCGCCACCGAGTTCGACAGATTCAGGCTGCGATTGGCCGGTCGCATGGGAATACGCAGCCGCCGATGTCCCGCCGGCAACTGCGGCTCAATCAGCGCGGGCAGGCCGGAAGTCTCGCGCCCGAACAGCAGGCTGTCGCCGGGCTTGAACTGCGCCTGCGTGTAAGCCTCCACGCCGTCGGTTTCAATCACGTACAGATTCGTCGGGCCGATGGCTGTGAGGCACGCGGGCAGGTCCGCGTGCAAGCGCACGCGCGCCAGATCGTGATAGTCGAGCCCGGCGCGGCGCAATTGCGGTTCGGAAAGGTCAAACCCCAGCTTGCCGATCAGGTGCAGCACGCACCCGGTATTGGCCGCCAAACGGATCGAATTGCCGGTATTGGGCGGAATTTCGGGCTCGTACAGCAGAATATTGAACACCATCACCTCCGCCGGCCCGCCGGGGGCGCGTTCGTGAGGGCATTTTGGGCGATAATTGGCGGTTATGAACGCCGCCCTTGAATCCGCCGCGCCGCCTGCTGGCGCGACGCCCGCTTGGGCGCCGCCCCCGGCGTCGTTGGCGCTGACGCTCTGCGGTCTGCACCTGGCCTCGCCCATCGTGCTGCTGTCCGGCTGCGTGGGGTTCGGCGAGGAATACACCCGCGTGGTCGGCTTCAGCAATCGCGACGTGGGCGCGATTTGTCTGAAGGGCACCACCGGTCAGGCGCGGCTGGGCAATCCGCCGCATCGCGTGTACGAAACGCCAATGGGCATGCTCAACGCCATCGGCCTGCAAAACCCGGGCGTGGATCATGTGGTGCGGCACATTCTGCCCACGCTGGATTTCACCGAGACGCGCTTCATCGCCAATGCCTGCGGCTCGACGGTGGAGGAATACGTCGAAGTGGTGGCGCGCTTCGACGATTCGCCCATCGATGCCATCGAGATCAACATCTCCTGCCCCAATGTGAAGGAAGGCGGCGTGCAGTTCGGCAACTCGCCGGAGATGTCGGCGCGCGTCGTCGCGGCCTGCCGCAAGGCAACGCGCAAGCCGCTGATCACGAAGCTCTCGCCCAATCAAACCGATATCGCCGAGAACGCACGCCGCGTGATCGAAGCCGGCACTGATGGCCTTGCGGTGATCAACACGGTAATGGGCATGGCGCTGAATGCACAGGGCAAGCCGGTGCTGGGCAACAAGCAGGGCGGGCTGTCGGGCCCTGCCATCAAACCCATTGCGCTGCTGAAGGTGGCGCAGGTCAGCGCGGTGGCGAAACCTCATCACATTCCCATCATCGGGCAGGGCGGCATTACCTCCGCGCAGGATGCGATTGAATTTCTGCACGCGGGCGCCACGGCCATCGGCGTGGGCACGGCGCTGTTCTATGATCCGCTGGTGTGCCCGAAGATCAATCGTGGCATCGCCGACTATCTCACCGCCAACGGCCTCGCATCGCTTGCGCAGTTGGCGGGCTGAATCTGCTTTCCCCATCAACCTCACTCTTGAAAAACGCAACACTCCATCATGTCCGCTCTTGAGACGATCAACTTCACGCGCGGTGTTCCCGCGACCGAATCCTTTCCCACCGCCGATCTGGCCCAAAGCGCGGCCAGGGCGCTGGCCTCGCGCGACACCGCCGACGTGCTGCTGCAATACGGCCCGGCTGCGGGCCTTGGCGCGCTGCGCGCGTGGCTGGCGCAATGGCAGGGCGTCAAACCCGAGCAAATGCTCACCGGCAACGGTTCGCTGGAACTGGTGGAGTTTCTCTGCACGGCAATGATCAAACCGGGCGACGTGGTGTTCACCGAAAGTCCCAGCTACGACCGCGCAATCACGCTGTTTCGCCGTCACGGCGCAAACGTGATCGGCGTGCCATTGCAGCACGACGGCCCCGACATCACCGCGCTGCAGGAGTTGCTGCGCACGCATCAACCCAAGCTGTTCTATGTGATCCCGGATTTCCAGAATCCTTCCGGGGCCACCTGTTCGATTGAAAAGCGCCGCGCGGTGGTTGATCTGGCGCGTCGTCACGATTTTCTGCTGCTGGAAGATGCGCCGTATCGCATGCTGCGCTATCGCGGCGAACAGCAACCCACGCTGTTTTCGATGGCGCCCGAACGCACGCTGCACATGAGCTCGTTCACGAAGCTGATTGCCCCCGGCGTGCGATTGGGCTTCATGATCGGCGATGCAGCGACGCTGGCGAAAATCGGCAAGGTGGCCGAAGACACCTACAT
>JAITMN010000352.1 GCA_031277355.1 Nevskiaceae bacterium
TGATGCGCCTGAAGGAACTGGAAGCGCTGGAAAAGATCACGGAGAAGATCGGCAAGCTGACTGTCTACGGCGGTCTGGATGGCGTGCTGAAGCAGTTGGTGAATTTGAGGTAAACGCAAGGCTGGCGGCAAGGAGGTGGCCGCCAGCCGGATTTGTTTTGGGGCGAGGCGGCCCCACGGCCGCCCTGCCCCACTTCATCCGGCTACAACGCCTTGACGATATCCTCGACCATCTTCTTCGCATCGGCGAGCAGCATGATGGTCTGGTCCATGTAGAACAGTTCGTTGTCGATGCCCGAATAACCCACGCCGCCCATCGAGCGCTTGACGAAGAACACCGTCTTGGCCTTCTGCACATCGAACACCGGCATGCCGTAGATCGGCGAGGATTTGTCGGTCTTTGCGGCGGGGTTCACCACATCGTTGGCGCCGATCACGAAGGCCACGTCGGTTTGCGCGAACTCGCTGTTGATGTCGTCGAGCTCGAACACTTCGTCGTAGGGCACCGAGGCTTCGGCCAGCAACACGTTCATGTGACCGGGCATGCGACCAGCCACCGGATGAATGGCGTATTTCACTTTCACGCCATGTTCCTTCAGCTTGTCGCCCATCTCGCGCAGCGCATGCTGGGCCTGCGCCACCGCCATGCCATAGCCGGGAATCACGATCACCTGATTGGCTTCCTTCATCAGGAAGGCCGCATCTTCGGCCGAACCGCGCTTCCACGGACGATCCGTCTTGGCCGCCGCAGCACCCGCGCCGTCAGCCGCGCCGAAGCCGCCGGAAATCACGCCGATGAAACTGCGATTCATCGCACGGCACATGATGTAGGACAGAATCGCGCCCGAAGACCCTACCAGCGCGCCGGTAATGATCATCGCGGTGTTGTGCAGCGTGAAGCCCATCGCCGCCGCCGCCCAGCCGGAGTAGCTGTTCAGCATCGACACCACGACGGGCATGTCTGCGCCGCCAATGGGGATGATGAGCAGGAAACCGATGGCGAAGGCCAGACCCGTGAGCGTCCAGAATACCCACGGGGATTGATCGCGCAGGAAGTAACCGATGAGGCCCAGGATGCCCAGCAGTATCAGGCCGTTGAGCACATGCCGCGTCGGCAACAGGATCGGCGAGCCCGACATATTGCCGTTCAACTTCAAGAACGCGATGACTGATCCGCTGAACGTGATCGCGCCGATGGCCGAACCCAGACTCATCTCCACGCGGCTGACGCCGAGGATGGAGCCATCGGCCGCAGCGATGCCGAAGGCCACCGGATTCACATAGGCCGCCGCCGCAACGCACACTGCGGCAAGACCGACCAGCGAGTGAAACGCCGCAACCAGTTGCGGCATCGCCGTCATCGCGATGCGCCGCGCGATGACCAAACCAATCACCGCACCGATCACCACCGCCACGGCGATTTCAACAAGGCTCGCCACTTCATGCGTGATCAACGTGGTGGCCACGGCAATGGCCATGCCAAGGATTCCGTAGCGATTGCCCGCGCGCGCGGTGGCCGGTGAAGACAGCCCCCGCAACGCGAGGATGAACAGCACGCCGGCGGCAAGATAGGCCAGCAACGCCCAAGCGGGCAGCAAATGCGCTTCGTTGGGCATGATCTAGCGCGCCTTCTTCCGGTACATCGCCAGCATGCGGCCGGTGACCGCAAAGCCGCCGAAGATGTTGATGCTGGCCATCACCACCGCCGCCAGGCCAAACCACTTGGCCGGACCGCCTGCACCGCTGCCTTGCGCCGCGATCAGCGCGCCGACGATGATCACCGATGAAATGGCGTTGGTCACCGCCATCAGTGGCGTATGCAGCGCAGGCGTGACGGACCAGACCACGTAGTAGCCAACGAAACAGGCCAACACGAAGATCGACAGGATCGAGATGAAATCCACGCTGTTTTCCCCCTGCTGGCTGTTAACCGTTCGTCAATACCGGATGCACCACCTGCCCGTCGCGCGTCAGACGGATGGCGCGGACGATTTCGTCGTCGTCGGGCAGTTGCAGCGTCTTGGCGTCTTTGTCCCAGAACGCGGCGATGAAGTTGTAGAGGTTGCGCGCAAACAGCGCCGAGGATTCGGTAGCCAGATGCGCCGGCACATTGCGATAACCCAGCAGCGTAACGCCATGCCGCACCACGACCTGATCGGCCACCGAGCCTTCGACATTGCCGCCCTGCGCCACGGCCAGATCGAAGATCACGCTGCCGGGTTTCATCGTAGCCACTTGCGCATCGGTGATCAGACGCGGCGCGGGCCGGCCCGGAATCAGCGCAGTGGTGATCACGATATCCTGCTTGGCGATGTGACCAGACACCAACTCGGCCTGCGCAGCGCGGTATTCATCCGACATCTCGCTGGCGTAACCGCCCTTGCCTTCGCCGGTGATGCCCGCCACCTTCTCGACGAAGATGGCCTTCGCGCCGAGCGATTCGATCTGCTCTTTGGTTGCCGCGCGCACGTCGGTGGCCGACACCTGCGCGCCCAACCGACGCGCCGTGGCAATGGCCTGCAAACCGGCCACGCCCACGCCCATCACGAAGACGCGCGCCGCCGGCACCGTGCCCGCCGCCGTCATCATCATCGGGAAGACGCGGCCATAGGCCGATGCCGCGTCGATCACGGCCTTGTAGCCTGCAAGGTTCGACTGCGACGAGAGAATATCCATCGACTGCGCGCGAGTGATGCGCGGGATCAATTCCATTGCCAGCGCTTCGATGCCCGCCTCAGCCAATGCCGACACGCGCGCCCGCTGACCATGCGGATCGAGCGCGCCCATCAATCGCACGCCTGATCGCGCCTCCGCAATCGAAGTCGGATCGGCGCCCTGAACGGTGAGTATCAGGTCTGCGCCCGAAAGCACTTCGGCGCGCGAACCGATGCCCGCACCGGCATCGACATAGCTTTGATCCGAGATGGCCGCCTGCGCGCCCGCGCCGCTTTCCACAGCCAGTTGTGCACCCAGCGCAATCAGCTTGCGCACCGTTTCCGGAGTCGCGGCGACTCGACGTTCCCCGTCCGCACGCTCCCCAAGCACTGCGATTCGATAGGTCATTGTGTGTCCACTTTAGCCGTTAAGCCGCAACGAAGGAAGCCTCGCGCCTATTGGAACTGGAACCGAACACCAAGCTGCCAGGTTCGCCCCATCGGAGGAAACAACACGTTGTTGCCTACGCCGTTGGCGCCCGGAGTGCGCGTGGGGTCCTGATTGTTGATGTTGTTCACAGCGCCGAACACGACAAAACCGCCGTCGCCTGCCTGCGAGAAATCGTACTGCCCAACCAGATCGAAATACCGGGCGGCAATCACGCGGTTCAGGTTCGAGCTGTTGAGGCTCTCGATCCTGTAGTTCGGATCATCCGGGCCGATGAAGGAGGCGTTGTAGAAGCCCGAGGGGATGTAGCGGAAATGCAGTGAAAGCTGCCCCGCTCCCTTCGTCCAGTTGAGCAGCGTGTCTATCGTGTAGGTGGGCACACCCGCCGGCGTGCCGGCGCGCAGGCCGTTTTGTCCCGCGCGGTCGGTCTCGCCCGCCGAATCCCGCGTGATCAGATCGATGTTGTAGCTGCCGAGCAGTCGCAGATCGAGGTCGCCCCAACTGTTGAGCGGCTGACGATAGGAGAACTCCACGTCGAAGCCCCGGGTGATCAATTGATCCACGTTCTGCCGCACGTCGCTGACCTGCTGAATGAAGTTGTTGGCGTCGCGAGTGATCAGCGAGCAGAACTCCGTGGCGCCATCGTTGCAGCGCGTGGCGATGGTCTGCGCACCCAGCACGCCGATGGCGTCGTCGATCTGGATGTCGTAGTAATCCACCGACAACTGCATGCGCCCGATGGCCCCATCCACCTGCGGCCGAATCACCACACCGACGGTGGTGGTGTCGGCGGCCTCCGGCACCAGATTGGGATTGGAACCGGAAATCACGCGCGGATTGGCCTGCGCGCCCTCATTGCCCGGATCGGACAGAATACCGAAGCCCTGCGTGACCGGCCCGAACAACTCCGTGACATTGGGCGCGCGGATGTCGGTGGAACTGGTGGCGCGAAAGCGCAGCGAGGAGATCGGTTCCCACACCAAACCCACCTTCCAGGTCGTCACATCGACCGTGGAGGAATTGCCCGCGCCTTCACGCTCGTAATGCGTGCGACGTATGGCGCCGTTCAATTCCAGCGTTTCGGCGAAAGTCACACCCTTGGCGAGCGGCACGATGGTTTCCAGATAACCTTCGAGCACATTGATCCTGCCGGCCAGCGGCGTGGCATTGTTGGTGACGAACAGCAGACCACGCGAAATCTCATCGGCATCGCCAGCCAGTTTGTCGATGCGATATTCCACACCACCGGCCAGCGGCACCGCCCCAGCCCAGGTGTTGAACAGATCGCCCTGCACATTGGCGGCCATCGCGTGCTGCGTCATCACATTGGTCTGCACCGACGTGCCGAGCAGGTAGTCCCGATGCCGGGGATCCAGATTGCTGCCGAAGGGGTTCAGCGGAATGCAGCTCCCATCGTCGTTGGCCGTGTTCGCATCGTTGTTGATGGCGCAGACGACATTGCCGGCGGCGTTCGTCACCGCATTGAGGGCATTGTTGACCCGATCGGTGCGGCCAATGTTGGCGGCTTCGGAGAGGAAATCGTTGCGACCATACTGGTAGTAGGCGTCCCAACCCCAACTGCCCGCCAGCTTGCCTTCCAGCGAGGCCACCGCGCGAACCACATTGTTGCGCGAGGAGACTTGCGGCCATCCGTACTCGTTGAACACGCGGCCGAGTTGAAAGCCGGTGATCCGCCTGCCGGCAGCGACATTGGCCGGATCAGCGTTGAAGTTGTTGACCAGCGTGCGGATATCGAGCGAGGGATCGGTGGAAGCGGGGATGTATGGGTTGGTCAGCGGAATGGCAAACGAGGTGTTGTAGAACATGCGCGCCGAAGTCGTGCCTTCCACATGGCCGGCAGACAGATCAAGCCGGCCAATCAGCGTATCGGTGATGTCGAACCGGGTGCGTGTGTAGAGCGTGTAGTGCGTGTTCGGCGTGACGATGGGCGAGCCGGAAAAATTGAAGTTGCCCTTCTCGGGGCCTTCACCGCCGGACATCCACACTGCGCTGGCAGGGAAACCATACTGGAACAGCCGGGGCGTGGTGTCGGGATTGAAAGTGATGCCGCGCAACGGATCGAGATTTGCCGCGAGCGTACCGGTCCGGCCAGTATTGTCGAGAACGCCCGTGGAGGCATTGACCACGCCAGTGGGCGAAATCGTGGATTCGTGGTTGTTGGGCACGATGTTGTTGGCAGGCAGATCAAAGCGCCCGGCGGGCCGGCCGACGTTGGTCCAGCCTTCGGCGCACCAATCACGCTGCAAGCAATCGCTGATGCCCTTGCTCTTTTCGTATTCGATGGCCGCAATGGTGTGAACGCGGCCGCCTGCCATCTCAAGGCCACCGGCAAGACTGGCGCTCAGCGTGTCGTTGTCGCCGTAGGTGGTTTGTGAGTAGGAGATCGAGCCACGCATGCCGGTGAGGTTTTCATTCAGCAGGAAGTTGACCACACCGGCCACGGCGTCGGAGCCATAGGCAGCCGATGCACCGCCGGTGACGACCTCAGCGCGCGACAGCAGACTGCTCGGGATCATGTTGGTATCGACCGTGCCGGCGGTGGTGGAAGGCACGAAGCGCTTGCCATCGACCAGAATCAGCGTGCGCGAGGAACCCAGGCCGCGCAGATCGAGAATGCGTCCGCCGACGTAGCCGCCCGCCGCAGCGCCCGTTGCCGTGGTGCTGCTGGCGCGGAACGAGGGCAGTTCGTTCAGCATGTCGCCGATGTTCGTGGCCGCGCGCTGCGTGAGGCGGTCGGCATCGACGACGCTGACCGGCGTGGGCGCGGACATGCCATCGCGAACGATGCGCGAACCGGAGACCACCACTTCGCTGAGCGCCTCCGAATCAATCTCCTGAGCCAGCACCGATGCAGCCGGCGCACTTGCGATGACCAAACCGATGACGAGGCGCACGGCTTGCGATACACCACGCGATGGCTTCGAGAAAACAGGCATTGGCAATCCCCCCTTGATACTTCAACCGTAGTCTATCTATTTCCGCGCAGCGGTGTTCACTTCGCATCCAGCAGCTTGCGGACATCGGCTTCAAGGCTCGTGAGGCCCGACGCCTTACCGATGGCCAGCGCCTCCAAAGCGCTCTTGCCCTGCAACCAGCGTGCGCGCAGCGCCATCATCGCGCCGACGCGGTTGCCCGAGGCGCAGTGAACCAGCACGCCATCGGCTTGCTTGCGCGTCAACAGTTGATCGAAGGTCTTGACGTTCTCCGGCGTCATGTCCTGCGTACCGCGAATCGGCAGCGAGTCGTAACCCAGACCCAGATGCACCACCACCATG
This sequence comes from Nevskiaceae bacterium, assembly GCA_031277355.1. Lineage (GTDB taxonomy): Bacteria > Pseudomonadota > Gammaproteobacteria > Steroidobacterales > Steroidobacteraceae > ZC4RG30. The sequence continues at coordinate 6,398 of JAITMN010000352.1, forward strand.
CGCTCGTCGAAATCCCCATGTTCGGCATCGGGGCGCAGGTCTATTACATTGTGGATGCCGGCCGAGTGCAGCAGCGCCAGTTGATCGCCAGAGGGTTGGCCGCTGATATGCAGCAGCGGCGTGACTTCGATGTCGTTGGGCAACGAGGCCAGCGGATTGGTTCGCGCCTCATTGGTGGTGACTGCTTTCTCCGTGGTGCGCGTGTCCTTCGCATCGGCTGCGAACACGGGGATTGACAGCACTGCGATCAGCAGCGACGCCGGAGCAATCAAAAAACTTCGCCTGTTCATGTTCTCATTCTCCCGCAGCGGCTCCCGCAGCGATGTGATCCTGATAATCCTCATTGGCCCGTGCGATCAGATAAGCTTCGATGGCGGCGACGTCATCACTGCTCAGAATATCGCTGAAGCCGACCATGCCCTTGTCCTTGCGCGTGCCCTCCAGAACGACGGCATTGAATTCGGCGCGCGCTTCCGGCGTCATGAAACGCAGGTCTTTCAGGCCGCCGATCGCATTCTCGCCATGACAGCGCGAGCAGGTTTCGCCGAACAATCGCCGCCCTTGAATGATCTGCGCTTCGCTGGCGCGCAGCGGCGGCGGACGCGGCACCTCCGAAGGCGGCGGCATCGGCGGCAACTCCACGCCCTTGGCGTCGAGCTTGAACACCAGCAATCGCGCCGGCCCGAAACGCACCGGCGGATTCTCCGCCGCAAGACCCGCCACCGGCGAACCACCCCAACCCACGTTCACGGCAATGTATTGCACACCGTCGATTTCGTAGGTCATCGGCCCTGCAATCGCAACGGTCTGCGTGGGCATCTCCCACAACTTCGCGCCATCAGTGGCGCGATACACGGCCAGCGTGCGATTGATCGTGCCTTCCACCAGAATGTTGCCCGCCGTAGCCAGCACGCCGCCGGAACCCGGATACGGATACGGTACGCGGAAGGCTTCCTCTTGCTTCACCGGATCCCACGCCAGCAGATATCCCTTCTCGCGGCTGTCGGCGATTGCCTGCAACTCGCGACGCCGTTCGGGCTGACTGGTGTAAGACAAACCACTGTTGGAACGAAACGGCACGAAGCGGAAATCTTCTTCGGACACGCGCGCCTGCACGGCCCATTGTTCCTGCGCGGAGAAATACACCAGACCCGTGAGCGGGCTGTAGGCCATCGGATGCCAGGTGTGCGCCGCCATCCAGGTGGGCGTCATCAACTCCGGCGTCTCGGTGACATACGCAGCCGGATTGACCTTCGGACGGCCGGTGGTCAGATCAATCTCGCTGGCCCACAGATTCGGCACATAGCTCTTGGCCGAGATCAGCTTGCCGTCGGTGCGATCCAGCACATAGAAAAAACCATTCTTCGGCGCCTGCATCAACACTTTGCGTGGCTGCCCGTCGATGGTGAGGTCCGCAAGAACAATGGGCTGCGTGCAGGTGAAGTCCCATTGCTCATCGGGAACCATCTGGTAGTGCCAGACGTAGTGGCCGGTTTCCACATTCACCGC
>JAITMN010000355.1 GCA_031277355.1 Nevskiaceae bacterium
CCCTGCGCTGCGGCTCGCTGCGCAGCCATCAAACTGGCTTCGCGCGGCGGGTCTTCAATGGGCGCTTTCGTATTCCATTTCCAGCGCGCCACTTCGACCACGGTCACCAATCGCTCATCGGCCAAGCGCGCCAATTCACGCGCCGCATCGGAAGAAAGCGCCGCGCCAAGCCGCCACTCATGCGCAAGCCAGTCGTCGAGGCGCGCGTCGTAACTGCGCCGGCGCAACGCCGCACCAACGGCCTTGTCCACCGCGCGGCGCGCATCGGCATCCACAACCAGCATGCTCTTGTTCACGGGCTGCCAATCCGGCGCAGCCTCCACCACGCACAGCCCCGGATGCAGCCGCGCCTGCAAGCGCGCTTCCACCTCATCGGTGACGAACACATCGGCGCGGCCTGCGGCCACTTCATCGAACACACCGATGTTGTCGGCGTGAATGGTCAACTGCGCAGCCGGGAAACTGCTGCGTGCGAAGCTCTCATTGGTTCCGCCGGGATTGGCCACCACGCGCACACGCGGATCGTTGATCTGCGCGCGCGTGCGATAGCGCGGCTCATCGCCGCAGCGCACCAACGGCGCTTTGAAATCACGCGCCAGCGCGCGGGTGAAGCCGAACTCGCGCCTGCGCTCCGGCGTGACGCTGATGCCGCCCACCGCCACGTCGAAGCGCCGCTGGTGGGCGTCGTCCTGCAATGCCTTCCAGGTGGTGGGCACGAATTCGATGCCCAGCCCCAGCGAAGCGGCCACCTCGCGCGCCAGCGCAGCGTCCACGCCATCGATGGCCGCGCCGGAATCGCGCCACAGCGCATACGGGGCATAATCGCCGGGCACTCCCACGCGCAGCACCCCGCGCGCCAGAACCTGCTCCCACGCCCCCTGCGCGGCCTGAGCGCCGGGGGCGCCCAGAAACCCGCACAGCGTCAGCAAAAGGATGAAAAAGGATCGGGGAATCAATGTGCTCATCAGCGGTCCAACTTGGGGTCTGCTAATATTACCCCGGTACCTCGGAGAGCTTACGCCCATGCCCAAGACCAGATCCATCCGCCTGTTTGTATTGGCAACCCTGCTGGCCGTGCCTGCAGCTTACGCCAGCGAACTCAAGGGGGATGCCGCCAAGGGTGAAGACCTGTTCATGACCGGCGCTTGCCCCACCTGCCATAGCGTGGTCAAGGACGACGAACTGAAGGTCGGCCCCAATCTCTTTGGCGTTCTGGGACGCAAGGCCGGCGACACGAAGAGCCTGATGGGTCCCAGCGAAAACCTGAAGAAATACGGCGTGATCTGGAACGCCGAAACGCTGGACGAATTCCTCGCCAACCCCGACGCCAAAGTACCCGGCACGGCAATGATAGGCGTGCTGGCCGATCCGCAGCAGCGCGCCGACATGATCGCCTATCTGTCCACGCTGAAGTAATACGCCCCCGCCGGGGTCATGGCAGCGCGCCCCTTGCTGTGGGCGCACCACAAAAAAGCCCCCGGCTTTTGAGGCCGAGGGCTTTTGTTTCATGCCGCCGAGCGCCGCTTACCGGCTGACCTGAAGGCTGGTTCCATTGCCCGGCGCACCGTTGCCCGGATCGCCACTCGACACGAGCTTGACCCAGAGCGAACCGTCGCCCTTGTAATACGACGTGTCGCTGGCCTTGCGCAGCGCGTCCAGGCTGCTCTGCTGCGTGCCCGAAGCTGCGGTGGTAAAACCGGGCAACTCAAAGATCATCCACGAGCCGCCCTCCATTTCATTCACCGAAATGGAGATTTCCGGCCTCTCGGTGGTCACCTTGATTTCGGTGCCGGCTCTCACATTCGTGCCGGTCATCGCGTATTCCTTGCCATTGCGGCTCAGAACCACCGGCGGTGGAGCCGGAGGAGGCGCGGGTCGAGCAGCAGGCGCACCAGCGCCACCGGCTGCTGCGCCGGGCCCGCCCGCCGCACCAGGACCAGCCGCGCCGCCAGGACCAGCCGCAGCGCCACCGGGACGCGCCGCAGCGCCGCCAGCCGCCCCACCGATTCCGCCAAACCCACCCGGACCACCGCCCGCAGGACGCGGCCCGCCAATGCTCACGCGCCCCACGTCGCCCTTGCACACGGCGGCGTTCCAGGCGGACTTGACCTGACACGCGCCCGCATCAAACGCAATGCTGTCGTTGACGCCGTCGTGGATCAGCACATACGAATTCGGACCGCCGCCCAGGGAGCCATCCCGATCGCGGATCACCGCAGTCTTGTACGCCGTGCTGCCGCCGTTGTCGTTGCCCCACTTGCGCTCCATCGGCGGGAAGTACACCGGCTTGGCGTTGACGAACTTCACACGCTCCAGAGCGTTGTTGGAACTGACCCCGAAGCTGGTGAACAGCAGGTAAGACATCGCTCCGGTCTTGCGAGTGGCGTTGTCCTCGTAGTTGCGGAAGGTCACATCCTCCACATCGTGACGGTAGTCGTAGTACTCATAACCCCGGATCGGGAAATCCGGCATCATCGGCTTGGGCAGGCTGCGACCGTATTTCTTTTCCGCGTCGGTCCTGGGGTTGCCGACGTTCTCGGTCTCGCCCACGAACAGCGAATCAACCACCTTCGACGTAAAGGCGTAACGGCCGAATGCGCCGGAGGCGTGCGTGAAACCGATGGCGTTGTCCGCCAGCTTCAGGTTCCTGAATCGGTGCATCTCGCCACGGCCCCAGATCGCGCCATTGCGATTCTTGTAGGCGGTGAGATTCTCGAATACCGATTCCAGCGCCTTGCTGTTCGGGTCCGCCGGATTCTCAAGGCCGGTATGCGAACTGCCGGTAACGCCAAAAGTGTTATTCGCCGCAATGTTGCGGTCGAACATGAACGCATCGTAGTTGGAGTGGCTGACGTTGCCCTTGAATTCGCGGAACGGCGTGCGGCGCGGCCAGGTGTTCTTGCTGACCTCCGTGCCCTCGAACTGACCGTTCGGGTGCTCCGGCAGCGACATCCAGAAGCCGTTGGAATCCGAACCGGCGGCCACGTTGTCGCGATAGACGTTGTCGGGGTTCGTGATCCAGAAAGACGCCACCGTGTTGTCCGAAGGCAGCAGCACATCCTTGGATGCCTGACCATTGACCCGCACCGCCTGACGATCATCAAACGAGGGGCTCTCTCCAGCCGCCGCCAGATTCGTCGGCACGCAGGGCTTGGACGTGTGGCACTTGGTCTGGATCGCAAGATTGCGAACAAACTGATTGCCGTGCTCGATGCCATCTTCCATGAAGAAGCAGTGACCCACCGTGTTGTAGGTAACGTTGTTCTCGATCTGCAACTCATTCGTGCCATGCACCGTCACGCAACGGTTGAAGGTGTCATGGATGGCCGCGTTCTTGATGTACTGCCCCTTGGCATCACCCACCAGATGCCAGTGCACCGGATAGCGGGCAAGGGTGAGGTTCTGACCCATGCGATTGAGCTCGATGCCCGAGATGTACATGCGGCTCGAAGGCATCGCCATGATGTGACCGCCGACGAACGACTGTGCCGCATCCTCCGAAGCCTGAATCTTGATGTTGCGCGT